>JAAYVT010000228.1 GCA_012517025.1 Phyllobacteriaceae bacterium
GGATGGCGAGCGCCGAGATCGTCGCGGCGACGACCGGGGTCCAGGCGGGGCGGCCGAAGGTGGCGACCGCGTGGGCGAGGCCGACCAGGATCGGCGCCACCGACAGCGTCAACGTGCGCGGCCGGGCGGCGCGGATCCAAAGGCCGAGACGGCCGCTTTCGGGGAGCGAGAGGTCGGACACGGCGGGCTCCTTCACGGCAGGTCTCCGCGCCGGAACACCAGCCAGCCGCCGAGGGCGGCGAGGCCGCCGAGGGCGAGCGGATAGACGAAGGACCAGATCATGAAGCCGACCCGTCCGAAGATGTCGAAGACGGTGAAGGCGGTGGGGCCGAGCAGCACCAGCTGCGGATCGAACAGCAGCATCGAGCCGGTGCGGAACACCTGCAGCGGGTTCAGCATGGCGATGGCGACCACCCCCTCGATCGGCAGACGGCCGCGGATCAGGGCGCCGAGCAGGACCAGATCGAGGGCGAGCACCAGCACCAGCCACAGCAGGAAGGCGATGGTCTGGGCGGTGTCGACCGAACGGGTCAGCGCCGAGATCAGGAAGCCGAGGCCGACGAAGACGAAGATCATGGCGACGAGCAGGCCGACGTCGAAGCCGAGCTCCAGCCACGGCACCGCGACGCCGCGCGCCATGCCGTAGACCACGGCGGCGAGCAGGGCGCCGATCACCGGCGACACCGCCAGCACCCAGCGGCCGAGAAAGCGGCCGGCGTACCAGGCGCCGATGCCGACCGGCAGGCCGAGGACGTATTCGAACACCCCGGCCTCGCGGTCGCCTGCGAGCGAGCGCACCGTGGTGATCAGGATGAAGATCGGCACGATCGCCATGGTGAGCTGGATGTAGGTGACGAGGGTGCGGGAGAGGCCGGTGAAGCCGAGCACCCGGCTCTCGGTCAGGCCGAACACCAGCAGCACGCCGACGAGGGCGAAGAACACCACGGCGTAGAGCGCGAACCAGCGGGCGCGGAAGGCCTCGGCGATCTCCAGGCGGAAAGTGGCGGAGAAACCGGTCCAGAAGATCGACGGCTCGTGCCGCGGCGGTTCTTCGGCGAGGGTGGGGGCGCGCAAGATCGTTGCTCCTCGGCGTCAGGCGTGGTGCTCGCAGGCCGCCTTGTCGCGGATCGCGGCGACGGCGGCACGGAAGTCCATCCGGTGGGCCGACGAAGCGCCGGCGGAATGAGCATACCCCATCGGCGTCACCGCATCGTTGCGGTAATGCGCGGTGCGGGCGTCGAGCCAGACCTCGGGCGCGCCGTCGTCGGTGACCCAGAACGGGACCTCGTCGCGGTCGGCGGTGCCGTCTTCGGTCGAGGCGAGGACGGCGCAGCCGAAGTCGTCGTAGACGTGGGCGCGGTTCGTCTCGGGGTCCCAGACCTCGGCGGCGAAGCGGCGGTCGGCGAAGGTCATGTGGCAGAACTCGCAGGTGTCGCGGCCCCATTTGATCTTGCGCGGCGCCGCCTGGACCGGGCCGCAGGCGGAAAGCGTCGCGAGCGCGGCGAGACCGGCGAGGCGCAATGCGTCGCGGCGGGTGGCGGCGAAGAGGTCAACGACCGGCGAGGAGGCCATCGCGGCTTTCCTCCGTCGGGGCGGTCGGGCGGGGCTCGGCGGGGGTGCGGTCCTCCATCGCCAGCGCCCGGACGAGACCGGCGTGGCGGGCGACGAAGCCGAGGAAGCGGAGACGGTCGGGGCCGGCGATGGTGCCGGCCCAGCGAGCGCCGGTGGCGGTCAGGCCCCAGTCGGCGGCGGCGCGAGCGAAGCTCGGCTCGGGCCGCGCGGTCTCGAGCGACACCTCGAAGACCGAGCCGAGACTGCCGGCGTCGGTGACGGTGTCGTCGAGGACGACGCGGCCGCGTTCGAGCTCGACCACCCGGTTGACCAGCGCGGCGATCTCGTCGATGCGGTGCGAGGAGATGATCATCGTCGCCTTCGGCCGTTCGGCGAGCAGCTCGAACAGGCTGGCGCGGGCGGCCGGGTCGAGGTTGGCGGCGGGCTCGTCGAGGATGAGGAGGTTGGTCGGCCGGCCGAGGGCGAGGGCGATCAGCAGTTTCTGCTTCATGCCGCCGGAGAGGCGGACGAAGGGGCGGCGGGCGATCGGGCCGACGTCGAGCCCCATGCGCTCGGCGATCGCGATCATGTCGTCGACGTCGGCGCGGGCGACCTCGGCGACGTAGCGCATCAGCGCGCCGACCGGCATCTCGAGCCGCGGCGCGATCTGCGGCACGAAGCCGACGGCGCGCAACACCTCGGTGCGGTCGCGCCGGGTCTCCCGGCCGTCGACGGTGATCCGGCCCTCGTGCACGTATTCGCCGAGCAGGCAGCGGAACAGCGTCGTCTTGCCGGCGCCGTTGGAGCCGATCAAGGCGATGCGCTGACCGTCGGGGACGACGAGGTCGATGCGGTCGAGGATGCGCGCGGCGCCGAAGGTCTTGGCGACACCTTCGAAGATGATCATGCTCTCGGTCCGTCCGTTGCGGAAACGCGGCGTTCGACCGGCGTCTCCTCGCGCGACCCCGCGCCCCTCGCGGACGTCGCACGCTCTGCTCTCATGCTCTCATTCGGCCGCTTCCGGCGTCCGCGAGAGCCCCTTCACGTCGAAGCGCAACGCCCCGGTCGGGCAGACGTCGAGGCACATGGCGCAACGGGTGCAGTCCGGTCCGATCGGCGTGCGGGTCTCGCGACCGTAGCCGAGCTTGGTCATCTCCAACACGTGGGGGACCAGGCAGACCTCGCGGCACTTGCCCTCGTGCAGGCAGTTCTCCGCGACGTGGAGGATTCTGACCGGCGCGACGGTTCCCGCCATGCCATAAGTCAAGCCGATCGGACAGACGTAGCGGCACCAGAACCGGCGCGACCAGAAGATCTCCACGGCGAGCAGCAGGGCGATCCAGATCAGGCCGATCACCGTGCCGTAGGTCAGCGCCCGCGACAGGATGCCGACCGGCGAGATCGTCTCGAACAACGTGTAGCCGGAGGCGAAGGCGAGGGCGGCGAAGATCACGAACAGGACCGGGCGCAGGCGGCGGTCGAGGGCGTGGTCCTTCACGATCTGACGATCGGCCAGCGCCAGATGCAGCTTCTCGGCGATCTCCGAGAGGAGATGATAGGGACACACCCACGAGCAGAAGGCCCGTCCGCCGGCGATCAGATAGAGCAGGAACACCGTCGTCACCCCGATCACCAGATTGAGGACGACGTGGCCGTGCGCCAGCATCAGCTGGAGCGAGGAATTGAGGTCGGCGAAATGGAAGCCGACGACGCGGGAGGCGGTGAGCGCCCCCTCGATCAGCTGCAGATCGACCTTGTAGGAGGCGACGAACAGGCCGTTGATCAGGATGATCGAGGCCCAGCGGCGCCACCGCCACTTGTTGGAGGTGTGGTCGTCCTCGCGCTCGGCGAGGATCGCCGCCTTGCGGGCCTTGCGGCCCTCCGGCGACTTCTTGGCGGCGAGGAGGTCGACC
>JAAYVT010000229.1 GCA_012517025.1 Phyllobacteriaceae bacterium
ATCGTCATCACCATCATGGTGCTCGAGCTGAAGGTGCCGCACGGCGCCGACTGGACGGCGCTCGCCGGGCTCTTGCCGGTGTTCCTGTCCTACGTCCTGTCCTTCGTTTACGTCGGCATCTACTGGAACAATCACCATCACATGCTGCAGGCGGTGCGCGCGGTCGACGGGGCGACGCTGTGGGCCAACCTGCATCTGCTGTTCTGGCTGTCGCTGGTGCCTTTCGCCACCGGTTGGATGGGCGAAAACCACTTCGCGCCGGCGACGGTGGCGGTCTACGGCGTGGTGCTGATCGCCTGCGCGCTCGCCTACACCGTGCTGGCCTGGGCGCTCCGGCGCCGTCACGCCGCCGATTCCGCCTTCGCCCGCGCCTTCGGCCACGGCAGCAAGGAGAACCTGTCGATGGCGCTCTACGCGACCGCGATCGCGCTCTCCTTCGTGCTGCCGTGGGGGGCGCTGGCGATCTACGCCGGCGTCGCGGTGATCTGGCTGGTGCCGGATCGCCGCTTCGCCCGCGCCTTGGCCGAGCTCGGCGGGGAGGGGTGACGGGGCGGCGTCAGTCGACCGCCGTGCCCTTCAGGTCGTAGGCGTCGGCGGCCTCGATCTTGACGGTGACGATCTCGCCGGCCCTGAGCGGGCGACGCGAGGCGACGTGCACGGCGCCGTCGATCTCCGGGGCGTCCCACTTGGTGCGGCCCTTGGCCACCGTCGGACCGACCTCGTCGATCAGCACCGGCACGCGGCGACCGATCCGGTTCTTCTGGATCTTGGCGGCGATCGGCTGCTGATGCGCCATCAGGCGGTCCCAGCGCTCCTGCTTGACCTCCTCCGGCACCGCGCCGGGGAGATCGTTGGCGACCGCGCCCTTCACCGCCTCGTATTTGAAGGCGCCGACCCGATCGATCCGCGCCTCGCTCATCCAATCGAGCAGCGCCTGGAAGTCGGCCTCGGTCTCGCCGGGGAAGCCGACGACGAAGCTCGAGCGGAGGGCGAGATCGGGCACGATCTTGCGCCAGGCGGCGAAGCGCTCGAGCGTCTTTTCCTGCGCCGCCGGGCGTTTCATCGCCTTCAAGACCGGGGTGGCGGCGTGCTGCAGCGGGATGTCGAGGTAGGGCAGGATCCGCCCCTCCGCCATCAGCGGCAGCACCTCGTCGACGTGCGGATAGGGGTAGACGTAGTGGAGGCGCACCCAGACGCCGAACTCGCCGAGCTCGCGGGCGAGGTCGAGGAACTTGGCGCGGACCGAACGGTCCTTCCACGGGCTCTCGGCGTAGCGCAGATCCTGGCCGTAGGCGGAGGTGTCCTGTGAGATGACGAGGATCTCCTTGACCCCGGCCTTCACCAGCTTTTCCGCCTCGCGCAGCACTTCGTTCGCCGGCCGTGAGACCAGATCGCCCCTGAGATGCGGGATGATGCAGAAGGTGCAGCGGTTGGAGCAGCCCTCCGAGATCTTCAGATAGGCGTAGTGGCGGGGAGTGAAGCGCACGCCTTGCGGCGGCACCAGATCGACGAAGGGGTCGTGGGCCGGCGGCACGGCGGCGTGCACCGCCTCGATCACGCTCTCGTAGGCCTGCGGCTTGGTGATGGCGAGGAGGTTCGGGAATTTGTCGGCGATCTCGCCGGGTTCGGCGCCCATGCAGCCGGTGACCACGACGCGGCCGTTCTCGGCCATCGCCTTGCCGATGGCATCGAGGCTCTCGGCCTTGGCCGAATCGAGGAAGCCGCAGGTGTTGACCACCACCACGTCGGCGCCGGCGTGGGACTTGGTGAGTTCGTAGCCCTCGGAGCGCAGGTGGGTGACGATGCGCTCGCTGTCGACGAGGGCCTTGGGGCAGCCGAGGCTGACGAAGGAGATCTTGGGGGCGGAGGCGGTGTCGTTCATGGCCTGCTTCTGACCGGGGCGGGACCGGATTGCAAGGACCGTCGCGGCGGAGATCAGCCGTTCG
>JAAYVT010000230.1 GCA_012517025.1 Phyllobacteriaceae bacterium
CGGCGCAGCAGTACGTCGATGCGCTCCAACCCGGCGATGGTGCGCACCGCGACGCCGGCCTCGGAGGCGACGAGGTCGCCGGCCTCGACCAGCTGGAAGCCGAGGCAGCGGGCGAGGAAGGCGTGCTCGAAATAGGTTTCGTTGAGCGGACCGGGGGTGAGGAGGGCGATGCGCGGTTCGCCGCGCGACCCGGCGGCGTGGGCGAGGCCGCCGCGCAGCGATTGGAAGAACGGTCCGAGGCGTTCGACGCCGAGATCCTCGAAGATCTCCGGCAGCGCGCGCGACAGGGCGACGCGGTTCTCGATGGCGTAGCCGGCGCCCGACGGCGCCTGGGTGCGGTCGGCGAGCACCCACCAGCGGCCGTCGGGGGCGCGGGTGACGTCGGCGGCGTAGAGGTGGAGGAAACGGCCGTCGGTCGGCACGACGCCGGTCAGCGGCCGCAGGAATTCGGGATTGCCGGCGACCAGGGCGGCGGGGAGCGCGCCGGAGGTGACCAGGTCGGCCTCGCCCATCAGATCGGCGAGCAGGGCCTCGAACAGGCGGGCGCGTTGCTCGACGCCCTCGGCGAGCGGCCGCCAATCCTCCTCGGACAGGATCACCGGCAGATGGGACAGCGGCCACGGCCGATCGGTGTCCTGGCCTTCGTCGTAGACGCGGTAGACGACGCCGGATTCGTGCAGATAGCGGTCGGCGCCGGCGAAGCGCTCGTCGATCTCCCGACGGCCGAGGGCGGCGAGGCGGGAGAGCAGCGGCATCCAATGCGGGCGCACGGCGCCGCGTTCGTCCACGAGTTCGTCGTGCACGCCCGGGACCGGCCGATAGCCGGCGATGAAGTCCGCCAGGGCCGGATCGACCCCGTCGGACCATCGCATCGAGAATTCCAGCTGCGTCGAGCCCACGGAGTCCCCCGACCCGGTTCGAACCGCCTTTCGTCACCCCCGAGAGGGGGGGCGACGCAGGTCGAGTGTCAAGGGGTATTCGCTCGTCCGCTCCGGAAGTGGCACGGAAACGAAACCGGGGGTGTGACCGTGGTCGATGAAGCGGGCGAGGCGGCGCGCCTCGGCCTCGTAGGAGTTCACCGGGAAGGTCTCGTAGTTGCGGCCGCCCGGATGGGCGACGTGATAGACGCAGCCGCCGATCGACCGGCTGGTCCACTTGTCGACGATGTCGAAGGTGATCGGGGCGTGCGGCGGGATGGTCGGGTGGAAGCCGGAGGCCGGCTGCCACGCTTTGTAGCGCACGCCGGCGACCGCCTCGCCGCTGGTGCCGGTCGAAGCGAGCGGCAGCGGACGGCCGTTGGCGGTGATCACGTGGCGCTTCGGGTCGAAGCCCTCGACCTTGATCTGGAGGCGTTCGACGGAGGAGTCGACGAAACGCACCGTGCCGCCGACCGCGCCCTCCTCGCCGGTGACGTGCCAGGGCTCGAGCGCCTGCCGGACCTCGAGCTTGACGCCGCCGTGCTCGACCGTGCCGTAATAGGGGAAGCGGAACTCGTACTGCGCCTTGAACCACAGAGGATCGAAGGCGTAGCCGGCGCGGTTCAGATCCTCGAGCACGCCGAGGAAATCCTCCCAGACGAAATGCGGCAGCATGAAGCGATCGTGCAGAGCGGTGCCGAAGCGGGAGAACTCGCCGGTGAGCGGTTCGCGCCACAGCCAGGCGATGATCGCGCGCAGCAAGAGCTGCTGGGCGAGCGACATGCGCGCATCAGGCGGCATCTCGAACGAGCGGAACTCGACGAGGCCGAGGCGGCCGGTCGGCCCGTCCGGCGAATAGAGCTTGTCGATGCAGATCTCGGTGCGATGGGTGTTGCCGGAGACGTCGACGAGCAGGTTGCGGAACAGGCGATCGACCAGCCACGGCGGCGGCGGCCAGCCCTCGCCGGGGTTCGGCACGCTCGCCATCGCGATTTCGAGTTCATAGAGCGTGTCGTGGCGGGCCTCGTCGATGCGCGGCGCCTGCGAGGTCGGGCCGATGAACAGGCCGGAGAAGAGATAAGAGAGCGAGGGGTGACGCTGCCAGTAGAGCACCAGGCTCTTGAGCAGATCCGGCCGGCGCAGGAACGGGCTGTCGCCGGGCCAACGCGAGCCCACCACGACGTGGTTGCCGCCGCCGGTGCCGGTGTGGCGGCCGTCGATCATGAACTTCTCGGTGCCGAGCCGCGACCAGCGGGCCTCCTCGTAGAGTTTGGTCGAGATCTCGACGCACTCGTCCCAGGAGCCGGCGGGCTGGACGTTGCCCTCGATCACGCCGGGGTCGGGGGTGACCTTGATCACCTCGAGCCGCGGGTCGTGCGGCGGCGGATAGCCTTCGATGTGGACCGGCAGGCGATGCGCCTCGGCGGTCGCCTCGACGGCGGCGAGGAGTTCGAGATAGTCGTCGAGGGTGGACACCGGCGGCATGAAGACGTGCAGCACGCCGTCGCGCGGCTCGATCGTCATGGCGGTGCGGACCTGATCGGCGCCGATCTCCTCGACGAAGCGCTGGGTGACGCGCTGCGCCGGGCCGGTGCGGCGATAGACCTGGGCGAGCTCGTCCGGATCGGGCAGATCGGGGCGCTCGACGAAGGGGTCGAGCTCCATGATGTAGGGATAGGACGAGGCCGGGATCCACGGCAGCGTCCCTATCGGCAGGCGGTAGCCGACCGGGCTGTCGCCGGGGATCAGGAACAGCTTCTCGCGGCGCAGCCGCCACTTCTCCGAATACCAACCGGTCCCGGCGCGGCTCTGCCAGCGCTGGACGGGCAGGACGTGGCCGGTGGGCGTGGTCAGGCCGTGGTCGAAGACGCGGGCGATGCGGTGGCGGTCCTCGGCGTTCTCCAGCTTGGAGTTGGAGGGGTCGAGGTTGACCGGCAGGTTCGCCTCCTGGACCAGCCAGTGGGCCGGGTCCTCGTAGGCGGGAATGACGTAGTCGGCGCCGATGTCGAGGCGTTCGGCGACACCCTTGGCGAGGATCTCGGACTGATCGACGGTGGCGTCGCGGACCTTGGTCTCGCGGGCGATCAGCGACGGGTCGCGCCAGATCGGCTTGCCGTCCTTGCGCCAATAGAGGGCGAAGGCCCAGCGCGGCAGGCTCTCGCCGGGGTACCACTTGCCCTGGCCGTAGTGCAGGAAGCCGCCGGGGGCGAAGCGCTCGCGCAGGCGGCGGATCAGATCGTCGGCGAGGCCGCGCTTGGTCGGGCCGACCGCGGCGGTGTTCCATTCGGCCGACTGGTAGTCGTCGATCGAGACGAAGGTCGGCTCGCCGCCCATGGTCAGGCGGACGTCGTGGCGCACCAGATCCTCGTCGACGCGACGGCCGAGGGCGTCGAGTGATGCCCAGGCGTCGTCGGAGAAGGGCGCGGTGACACGCGGCTTCTCGGCGATGCGGTCGATGTGCATCTCGAAGTCGAACTCGACTTCGGCCGGATCGACGAGACCGGTGATCGGCGCCGCCGAGCGATAATGCGGCGTGCAGCACACCGGCAGATGGCCCTCGCCGGCGAAAAGGCCGGAGGTCGGATCGAGACCGATCCAGCCGGCGCCGGGCAGATAGACCTCGCACCAGGCGTGCAGATCGGTGAAGTCGTGGTCGGTGCCGGACGGGCCGTCGAGCGACTTCACGTCGGGCTTCAGCTGGATCAGGTAGCCGGAGACGAAGCGGGCGGCGAGACCCATGCGGCGGGCGAGCTGGACGAGCAGCCACGCGGTGTCGCGGCAGGAACCGGAGGCGAGGTCGAGCGTCTCGTCGGGCTCCTGGACGCCGGGCTCCATGCGAATGACGTAGCGGATGTCCTGCGAAAGGCGCTGGTTGAGCTGCACCAGATAATCGACGGTGCGGACGCCCTCCTCGCGCACCTTTTCGAGATAAGCCTCGAAATGGGCGTCGGTCTTCTCCGGCACCAGATAGGGCTTCAGCTCCTCCGCCAGCTCCGGCTTGTAGGCGAAGGGGAAGGTCTCGGCATATTCCTCGAGGAAGAAGTCGAACGGGTTGAACACCGCCATCTCGGTCAGGAGATCGACTTCGATGCGGAACTCCGTCGTCTTCTCCGGGAAGACGAAGCGGGCGAGCCAGTTGCCGTGCGGATCCTGCTGCCAGTTGACGAAATGGTTCTCCGGGGTCACCCGCAGCGAATAGCTCGTCACCTTGGTGCGGCAGTGCGGGGCCGGCCTCAGTCGGATGATCTGCGGTCCGAGCTGGACCTGACGATCGTAGGAATAGGCGGTCAGATGGTGCAGGGCGACTTGGATGGCCAAAGCGGGGCTCTCTCGACAGAAGGTCCGGTCGCGGGTCGACCGAACGTCAGCCTAATCCGTGGGCAGCGACACGCAAGTGGCGAAAGAAGGCACCGGTTGCCGACATTCGGGGCATTCGCGACGCGAAGACACCCCGAAGGCGGGTGGCCTCCGGGGTGTCGAAACCGTTGGTCGTGGTCGTGTCAGCGGGCGCGGGCGTCGAGGGCCTTGACCACGGCGTCGCCCATCTCGGAGGTCGAGACGGCGTTCTCGCCGGGTTTGGCGATGTCGGCGGTGCGGATGCCGGAGGCGAGCACGTCGGCGATGGCGCCGTCGAGCAGGTCCGCCGCCTCGCCGAGGCCGAGCGAATAGCGCAGCGCCATGGCGAAGGAGCCGATCATCGCGATCGGGTTGGCGAGGCCCTTGCCTGCGATGTCGGGCGCCGAGCCGTGGACGGGCTCGTACATCGACTTGGCGCGGCCGGTCTTCGGATCGGGGCTGCCGAGCGAGGCCGAGGGCAGCATGCCGAGCGAGCCGGTCAGCATCGAGGCGACGTCGGAGAGGATGTCGCCGAAGAGGTTGTCGCAGACGATGACGTCGAACTGCTTCGGCCGGCGGACGAGCTGCATGGCGCAGTTGTCGGCGAGGATGTGGTCGAGGGCGACGTCCGGGTATTCCTTGCCGACGCTCGTCACCACCTGCTTCCACAGCACGCCCGACTTCATGACGTTGTGCTTCTCGGCCGAGTGGACCTTCTTGCCGCGGGTCATGGCGAGGTCGAAGGCGACGCGGGCGATGCGGTCGATCTCGTGGGTGGTGTAGAGCTGGGTGTCGACGGCGCGCTTCTCGCCGTTCTCCAGCGTCACGATCTCTTTCGGCTCGCCGAAATAGACGCCGCCGGTGAGCTCGCGGACGATCAGGATGTCGAGGCCCTCGACCAGCTCGCGCTTCAGCGCCGAGGCGTCGGCCAGCGCCGGATAGCAGATCGCCGGACGCAGGTTGGCGAACAGGCCGAGGTCCTTGCGCAGGCGCAGGAGGCCGGCCTCGGGGCGGACGTCGTAGGGGACGTCGGCCCACTTCGGACCGCCGACGGCGCCGAAGATCACCGCGTCGGAGGCCTGGGCGAGCGCCATGTCGGAATCCGAGATCGCCTTGCCGTGGGCGTCGTAGGCGGAGCCGCCGACGAGGCCGCGCTCGCGCTCGAAGGTGGCGACGCCGCGCTTTTCGAACCAGGCGACGACCTTCTCGACCTCCACCATGATTTCGGTGCCGATGCCGTCGCCGGGCAGGAGGAAGAGATTGAAGGAGGCCATGGTTCGGGTTCCTCTGGAGAGGTGGGAGCGGAGGGGCGGCGCCGTCGGATCGCCGCCGGCGGCGCCTCTTTAACAAGCGGGCGGGGGCGCTTCAACGCCTGCGGAAGGCGAGGGCGACCCCGTTTCGGGTTCAGGCGGCGTCGGCACCGGGCAGGCGGTTCCACGCGCCGGTGGCCTCGTCGAGGACGTGCAGCTCGCCGAGGGCGATGTCGAACCAGGCGCCGTGCAGCTTCAACCGTCCCGACTTCTCGAGCGCGGTGATGCAGGGGAAGGTGCGCAGGTTGGCCAGCGAATTGGCGACCGACAGGCGCTCCAGGCGGCGATGGCGCTCGGAGGGCTCGACGTCGCCGCAGTCGAGGCACTGGGCGACCGGCTTCTCCAAGAGCGAGATCCACTTGCCGATGAAGTCGCCGGGCGACAGCGGCTCCAGATTTTCCTGCAGCGCCGCCGCGATGCCGCCGCAGCGGCCGTGACCCATCACCACGACGTTCTTCACGCGCAGGCCCATCACCGCGAACTCGAGCGCGGCGGAGGTGCCGTGATAGTCGTCGTCGGGAGCGTAGGGCGGCACCAGATTGGCGACGTTGCGGACGACGAAGAGCTCGCCGGGAGGGGCGTCGAAGATCAGTTCGGGCGCGGCGCGGCTGTCGCAACAGGCGATGATCAGCGTCTCCGGCTTCTGGCCGGCCTCGGCGAGGTGGCGATAACGATCGTGCTCCACCCGGTAGCGACCGGCGCGGAAGGCGCGGTAACCGTCGACGAGGCGATCGGGCAACATGGGCGAATACTCCTCGGAAAGCGGCGGGCCGACGGGGTCAGCTCGCCAGAGCGGCCAGCGCCGCGAGATCGACGTTGCCGCCGCACACCAACACGCCGACGCGCTCGCCCGGTTTCGGGGTCCAGCGGCCGGCGAGCAGGGCGGCGAGGGCGGTGGCGCCGCCGGGCTCGGCGGCGATGCGCAGCTTGGTCCACAGACGACGCTGCGCCTCGACGATGGCGCTGTCGGGGACGAGGACGACGTCGTCGACGAAGGCCTCGGCGATCTGATGGACCAGTTCGCCGACCCGCTTGGCGCCGAGACTGTCGACGGCGATCGACTCGGTCTCGACGTCGACGGGCCGGCCGGCCCGGCGGGCGGCGTGGAGGGCGCAGGAGCCCTGCGGTTCGACCGCGACGACGCGGGTGCGGCCGTGAAACCACAGCGCGGCGCCGGCGACGAGACCGCCGCCGCCGGCGGCGATCAGCACGGTGTCGAGGCCGTCGACGGCGTCCTCCTCCCACTCGCGCGCCACCGTGCCCTGACCGGCGATGGTGTAGGGGCTGTCGTAGGGATGGACCATCAGCGCGCCGCTCTCGCGCGCCCAGGCCTCGGAGAGCACGGCGGCGTCGGCGTAACGGTCGCCGGCGACCACCACGTCGGCGCCGTAGGCGCGGATGCGGGCGATCTTCACCTGGCTCGACACGGTCGGCACGAAGATGCGGGCGCGGTGGCCGAGACAGGCGGCGGCATAGGCGACCGCGGCGCCGTGGTTGCCGCCGGAGGCCGCCGTCACCCCGACGTCGGGGACGGCACGGGCGAGCAGATTGTTGAAGGCGCCTCGCGCCTTGAACGAGCCGGTGTGCTGAAAGAGCTCGAGCTTGAGATGGACCCGGTCGGCGAGGCCGAAGGCGGCGCCTTCCACCATCATCCCCGGGGTGCGCCGCACATGTGGGCGAATCCGGGCCTCGGCGGCCTCGACGGCGGCGGGGGACAGCGCTTCGGCCATGACCAGAGATCCTCGCGCGGCGCGGTCGGTCGACCGCATCGGCCGATCCACGCCGTTCGCATAGCGGATCGCGGCGCGTTCGCCAAGTCCGCCGGGCGCGGGGCTCCTCCTTTCGTGCTGCACTGCAACATGACGCTTCCCTCGCGGGGAGGAGACGGCTAATCTGTCGGAGAACCGCGCTTCGCGGACGCGCGCCGGCCGACGGCGGTCGCGCCCGGAGCGGGAAGAGGATGTTCGATGGGCAGTCAGAGTCACATTTCTCCGGCGGAATCGCCGTGGAGCAGCCTGCAGTCCTACGGGGAAGCGTGGAGCGAGATCGTCCGGCTGTCGCCGGTGGTGGTGGCGCTCAGGACCGACGCGGCGCTGGCGGCGTTCGTCGATCCGCTCTGCGCGCCGCCCGGGGAATCGCTGCGGATGGTGGTGGAGAAGCTCGACGCGGCGGCGGAAGGCGCGGTGGCGGCGACGCTGGAGACCGGCTGGGCGCTCGGACGGACGCTGACCGGGCGCTCGACCCCGCTCGAGGCGGTTTTGGACGTGGCGCGCGCGGCGGTGGCGCCGGCGCGGCAGAAGCTGCGCTCGAACGTGCGTCGGCTCGGCGGCGAGGCGACCCCGGAGCGCTCCGCGGCGGAGTGAGCGCGGAGCGCAGATCGGGCATGTGAGACCTCCGTCGCCCTCGACAGGACCGCGTCGGATCGCTACCGGAGGAGGACCTCCGTCGACGCGAGTTCCGATCGCATGCCGCACGCCGAAGACAAGCTGAACACCGTCGCCGGACGCTACGACGCCCTGGTGCGATCGGGCGCGATCACCGCCGATCCGGCGCAGGAGCGGTTGACCCGCCGCCTCGACCGGCTGGAGAAGGAAATCGCGGCCTGCGATCTGGCGGTCAAGGGCTCGGCGCTCGGCTGGCTGTTCTCGCGCAAGGCGCCGAAGCGGGAGACCATTCGCGGTCTCTACGTCCACGGCGACGTCGGCCGCGGCAAGACCATGCTGATGGATCTCTTCTACGAGACCAGCAAGGTCGCCAAGAAGCGCCGCGCCCATTTCCACGCCTTCATGGCCGACGTGCAGGACCGCATCCACCGGGCGCGCGGCGACATCCTGGCGGGCCGGATCAAGGGCGACGACCCGATCCGGCCGGTGGCCGAGGAGATCGCGGCGGAGACGCGCCTCCTCTGCTTCGACGAGTTCGCGGTCTACGACATCGCCGACGCGATGATCCTCGGCCGGCTGTTCGAACGGCTGTTCGAGGCCGGGGTGGTGGTGGTGGCCACCTCCAACGTGGCGCCCGCCAACCTCTACGCCGGGGGGCTCAACCGGGCGCTGTTCCTGCCCTTCATCGAGCTGCTGCAGCGCTACGTCGACGTCGAGCGGCTGTCGGCGGCGACCGACTACCGGATGGAGAAGACCGACACCGATCGGGTGTGGACGACGCCGCTCGGGGCGGAGACCGACCTCGTCATGGAGGAGGCGTGGTTCCGCCTGACCGACCATCGGCCGAGCCCGCGCGAGGAGATCCCGTTCCGTGGCCGCCTGATCGTGGTGCCGCAGGCCTGCGGCCCGCGCGCCCGCTTCGACTTCGCCGATCTGTGCGAGAGGCCGCTGGCGGCGGCCGACTATCTGCAGATCGCCCGGCGCTATCACACGGTGATGATCGAGCGGATCCCGGTGCTCGGGGCGGAGAAGCGCAACGCCGCGAAGCGATTGATCAATCTGGTCGACGCGCTCTACGACTGCCGGGTCAAGATCCTCGCCTCGGCGGCGGTCGGCCCGGAGGAGCTGTGGGCGGGCAGCGACGCGACCGAAACCTTCGAGTTCGCACGCACGGTGTCGCGGCTCACCGAGATGCGATCTGAGGAATACGCCGGGACCCCGCATCTGGGCGTCCACGGCGGGGTCCAACACGACGACGAGGGCGAAGACGACGATCTCACGCAGACGTGAAATCTCTTGCAAAATGAGCGGAAATTGCCGCTTTTTCAGTCGCTTTGCGAGGGTGTGACATACCTTCGGCCGACTTGAACGCTCCCTCGGAACAGAGTATCGAACCGCACGACAGGATGTCGCACCGACTTCCGATTGACGAAAAGGGAAACCTCTGAAATGGCGCGGAAAAAGATCGCCCTCATCGGCGCGGGTCAAATCGGTGGCACGCTCGCTCATCTGGCGGGGCTGAAGGAGCTCGGAGACGTCGTCCTGTTCGACATCGTCGACGGTGTTCCGCAGGGCAAGGCCCTGGACATCGCCGAGTCCTCGCCGGTCGAAGGCTTCGACGCCGCGCTCTCGGGAACCTCGTCCTACGAGGGGATCGCCGGGGCCGACGTGATCATCGTCACCGCCGGCGTGCCGCGCAAGCCGGGCATGAGCCGCGACGACCTGCTGTCGATCAACCTGAAGGTCATGGAAGCGGTCGGCGCCGGCATCAAGGAATATGCCCCGAACGCGTTCGTCATCTGCATCACCAACCCGCTCGACGCGATGGTGTGGGCGCTGCAGAAGTTCTCCGGCCTGCCGAAGAACAAGGTGGTCGGCATGGCCGGCGTGCTCGACTCGGCCCGCTTCCGCTACTTCCTCTCCGAGGCCACCGGCGTCTCGGTCAAGGACGTCCATGCGATGACGCTCGGCGGCCACGGCGACGACATGGTGCCGCTGGTGCGCTAGTCGACGGTCGGCGGCGTGCCGCTGCCGGAGCTCGTCAAGATGGGCTGGCTGACCCAGGAGAAGCTCGACGCGATCGTCAAGCGGACCCGCGGCGGCGGCGGCGAGATCGTCGCCCTGCTGAAGACCGGTTCGGCCTTCTACGCTCCGGCCACCTCGGCGATCGCCATGGCCGAGTCCTATCTCAAGGACCAGAAGCGGATCCTTCCGGTCGCCGCTGCGCTCTCCGGCGAATACGGTCTCGACGACATGTACGTCGGCGTGCCGGCGATGATCGGCGAGAACGGCGTCGAGAAGATCGTCGAGGTCACCTTCGACGAGGCCGAGAAGGAGATGTTCGCCAAGTCGGTCGCCTCGGTGACCGGTCTGGTCGACGCCTGCAAGAAGATTCAGCCGGCGCTCGCCTGAGCCGTCGGCGGAAGTGACTTTCCTCGGGCGCGCTCCTTCCGGGGCGCGTTTCACGGGATCGGTCGATCGATGCGCGGAGCCGGTTCTCACCGGCTCCGTCTTCTCGCGGAGGGAGGACCCGCGGGTGGGGGGTGACCTCGTATCGTCGCAAGGAAGCGTGAAGACCGGGCTCGCCCGGTGTCGCGAGCCCGGTCCCAATACTCCGAATCGCGATTTTCGAGGCGAGACGAGGCGATGAACATTCACGAATACCAGGCGAAGGCGATCCTTCGCGAATACGGTGCGCCGGTGTCGCGCGGTATCCCCGCGTTCACCCCGGCCGAGGCCGCGAAGGCGGCGGAGGAGCTCGGTGGCCCGCTCTGGGTCGTGAAGTCGCAGATCCACGCCGGTGGCCGCGGCAAGGGCAAGTTCAAGGAACTGCCGGCCGACGCCAAGGGCGGCGTACGGCTCGCCAAGTCGGTGGCGGAGGTGGAGGCCTTCGCCGCGGAGATGCTCGGCAACACGCTGGTGACGGTGCAGACCGGCCCGTCCGGCAAGCAGGTCAACCGCCTCTACATCGAGGACGGTTCCGACATCGAGCGCGAGCTCTATTTCTCTGCCCTGATCGATCGCGCCACCGGTTCGGTCGGCTTCGTCGTCTCGACCGAGGGCGGCATGGACATCGAGGCGGTCGCGCACGACAGCCCCGAAAAGATCCACACCTTCCACGTCGATCCGGCGGCGGGCTTCCAGCCCTACGTCGGCCGCAACGTCGCCTATGCGCTGGGGCTCCAGGGCGCCCAGATCAAGCAGTGCGTCAAGCTGGTCTCCGATCTCTACCGCGCCTTCGTCGACAAGGACATGGCGATGCTGGAGATCAACCCGCTGATCGTCACCAAGCAGGGCGACCTCAAGGTCCTCGACGCCAAGGTCAACTTCGACAGCAACGCTCTCTTCCGTCATCCCGACGTCGTCGCCCTGCGCGACGAGACCGAGGAAGACGCCAAGGAGATCGAAGCCTCGAAGTTCGATCTCGCCTACATCGCGCTCGAGGGCACGATCGGCTGCATGGTCAACGGCGCCGGCCTCGCCATGGCGACGCTCGACATCATCCAGCTCTACGGCGAGAGCCCGGCCAACTTCCTCGACGTCGGTGGCGGCGCCTCCGAGGAGAAGGTCACGGCGGCGTTCAAGATCATCACCTCCGATCCGAACGTGAAGGGCATTCTGGTCAATATCTTCGGCGGCATCATGAAGTGCGACATCATCGCCCGCGGCGTGCTCGCGGCGGTGAAGGCGGTCGGTCTTCAGGTCCCGCTGGTGGTGCGCCTCACCGGCACCAACGAGGAACTGGGCAAGCAGATCATCCGCGAGTCCGGCCTCAACGTCATCCCGGCGGACAACCTGGACGACGCGGCTCAGAAGATCGTCAAGGCCGTGCGGGGAGCTTGATCAGATGTCTATTCTCGTCAACAAGGACACCAAGGTCATCTGCCAGGGCTTCACCGGCGCGCAGGGCACCTTCCACTCCGAGCAGGCGATCGCCTACGGAACGAAGATGGTCGGCGGCGTGACCCCGGGCAAGGGTGGCCAGACCCACCTCGGTCTGCCGATCTACGATACCGTGTGGCAGGCCAAGGAGGCGACCGGCGCCGACGCTTCGGCGATCTACGTGCCGCCGCCCTTCGCCGCGGACGCCATCCTCGAGGCGATCGACGCGCAGATCCCGCTGATCGTCTGCATCACCGAGGGCATCCCGGTGATGGACATGGTCAAGGTCGGCAAGGCGCTCAAGGGCTCCAAGTCGCGCCTGATCGGGCCGAACTGCCCGGGCGTTCTGACCCCGAACGAGTGCAAGATCGGCATCATGCCGGGCCACATCTTCAAGCGTGGCTCGGTCGGCATCCTGTCGCGCTCCGGCACTCTGACCTACGAAGCGGTCAAGCAGACCTCCGACGTCGGACTCGGCCAGACGACGGCGGTCGGCATCGGCGGCGATCCGGTCAAGGGCACCGAGTTCATCGACATGCTGGAGCTGTTCCTCAACGACCCCGAGACCCAGTCGATCATCATGATCGGCGAGATCGGCGGTTCGGCCGAGGAAGAGGCGGCGGAATATCTCGCCGCGCATCCGATCAAGAAGCCGATGGCCGGCTTCATCGCCGGCGTCTCGGCCCCTCCGGGCCGGCGCATGGGCCATGCCGGCGCGATCGTGTCGGGTGGCAAGGGCGACGCCAAGTCGAAGATGGCGGCGATGGCCAAGGCGGGCATTCACGTCTCGCCCTCGCCGGCGCGCCTCGGCGAGACCCTGCTCGAGGCCATCAAGGCCTTCGGCTGAGTAACGATCTCGCGAGGGGAGCCACGGCTCCCCTCGTCGTTCGCGCGTCGGCGCGATATTCCAGACGTCTCTTCCGATCGGGGGTCCGGTGATCTCGGTCGGGGCGGGGCGGCGACACCGGGCGACGAGCCCGTCAATCGATTCGATCGCAACGGCGAGCGAACGGAGGAAATCCTGCCCACCGGGGCGGATTTCGACAGCCCAATCGAGGCGGAACCGCGAGGTTTCGGGACGCACCATGGATCGTGACGAGAACCAGCTGACCTCCTTCCTCTACGGCGGCAATGCCGCGTGGATCGAGGAGATGCACGCCCGCTACGAAGAGAACCCGGCGTCCGTCGACGCGAGCTGGCGCGACTTCTTCGCCGAGCTCAAGGACGACAAGACCGGCGTTCTGAAGAACGCCAAGGGTCCGGCGTGGAAGCGCGCCAACTGGCCGATCCCGGCGTCCGGCGAGATGGTCTCCACCCTCGACGGCGATTGGACCTGGCTCGAGAAGCAGGTCAAGGACAAGGTCAAGGGCAAGGCGGCGGCCAAGGGCGTCGAGCTGACCCCGGATCAGGTCCAGGCGGCGGCCCGCGACAGCGTCCGCGCGATCATGATGATCCGCGCCTACCGCATGCGCGGCCATCTCCACGCCAAGCTCGATCCGCTGGAGATCTCGGCCGACAAGGACCACGAGGAGCTGCATCCCTCGTCCTGGGGCTTCACCGAGAAGGATTTCGACCGCAAGATCTTCATCGACCACGTCCTCGGTCTCGAATTCGCGACCGTGCGCGAGATGGTCGAGATCCTGCGGCGGACCTATTGCTCGACGCTCGGCGTCGAGTTCATGCACATCTCCGACGCGCACGAGAAGGCGTGGATCCAGGAGCGCATCGAGGGTCCGGACAAGCACATCGCCTTCACCCGTGAAGGCAAGCGCGCCATCCTGAAGAAGCTGATCGAGGCGGAAGGCTTCGAGAAGTTCCTCGACGTCAAGTACACCGGCACCAAGCGCTTCGGCCTCGACGGCAGCGAGGCGTTGATCCCGGCGCTCGAGCAGATCATCAAGCGCGGCGGCAATCTCGGCGTGAAGGAGATCGTGCTGGGCATGGCCCATCGCGGCCGCCTCAACGTGCTGACCCAGGTGCTGGGCAAGCCGCATCGGGCGCTGTTCCACGAGTTCAAGGGCGGCTCGTTCGCTCCCGACGAGGTGGAAGGCTCGGGCGACGTCAAGTATCACCTCGGCGCCTCGTCGGACCGCGAGTTCGACGGCAACCGGGTGCATCTGTCGCTGACCGCCAACCCGTCGCACCTCGAGATCGCCGATCCGGTGGTGCTCGGCAAGGCGCGCGCCAAGCAGGATCAGCTCGCCGCCGATCCGTTCGCCGAGATCATCCCGCTCGACGAGCGGGCGCAGGTGTTGCCGCTGCTGCTGCACGGCGACGCCGCCTTCGCCGGCCAGGGCGTGGTGGCGGAGTGCTTCGGACTGTCCGGCCTCAAGGGTCACAAGACCGCCGGCTCGATCCACTTCATCATCAACAACCAGATCGGCTTCACCACCTACCCGCGCTTCTCGCGCTCCTCGCCGTATCCGTCGGACGTCGCCAAGATGATCGAGGCGCCGATCCTGCACTGCAACGGCGACGATCCGGAGGCGGTGACCTTCGCGGCCAAGGTGGCGATCGAGTTCCGGCAGAAGTTCCACAAGCCGGTCGTCATCGACATGTTCTGCTATCGGCGCTTCGGGCACAACGAGGGCGACGAGCCGTCGTTCACCCAGCCGATCATGTACAAGAAGATCCGCAACCATCCCTCGACGCTGTCGATCTACACCGACAAGCTGGTCGGCGAGGGCGTGGTCACCCGGGCGGAAGTCGACGAGTGGCAGGCGGAGTTCCGCAAGCACCTCAACGGCGAGTTCGAGGCGGGTCAGTCGTTCAAGCCGAACAAGGCGGATTGGCTCGACGGCCGGTGGACCGGCCTCAAGGCGGTCGGCATCCACGACGACAGCGATCGCTCCGGGCATTCCGGCTCGACCTTGGCGGAGCTGAAGGAGATCGGCGCCAAGCTGTGCGAGGTGCCGTCGGGCTTCAACGTCCACAAGACGATCATGCGGTTCCTCGACAATCGCCGCAAGGCGATCGAGACCGGCGAGGGCATCGACTGGGCGACGGCGGAGGCGCTCGCCTTCGGCACGCTCGCCAAGCAGGGCTTCGGCATCCGCCTCTCCGGGCAGGACTGCGAACGCGGCACCTTCTCGCAGCGCCATTCGGTGCTCTACGATCAGGAGACCGAGGCGCGCTACATCCCGCTGAACAACGTCGCCGAGAAGCAGGCCAAGTACGAGGTCATCAACTCGATGCTCTCGGAAGAAGCGGTGCTCGGTTTCGAGTACGGCTATTCGCTGGCCGAGCCGAACACGCTGACGCTGTGGGAAGGCCAGTTCGGCGACTTCGCCAACGGCGCCCAGGTGGTGTTCGATCAGTTCATCTCGTCGGGTGAGCGCAAGTGGCTGCGCATGTGCGGCCTCGTCTGCCTGCTGCCGCACGGCTTCGAGGGTCAGGGTCCGGAGCACTCCTCCGCCCGCCTCGAGCGCTATCTGCAGCTGTGCGCCGAGGACAACATGCAGGTCGCCAACTGCACGACGCCGGCGAACTACTTCCACATCCTGCGGCGTCAGCTGCTGCGCGACTTCCGCAAGCCGCTGATCCTGATGACGCCGAAGTCGCTGCTGCGTCACAAGCGGGCGGTGTCGACGCTCGATCTCTTGGCGGAGGGCTCGACCTTCCACCGCGTGCTGATCGACTCGGCGGAGAGCCACAAGGAGCCGACCACCACCGTCCTGAAGCCGGACGCCGAGATCCGTCGCGTCGTGCTGTGCTCCGGCAAGGTCTACTACGATCTGCTCGAGGAGCGCGAGAAGCGGGGCGTCGACGACGTCTACCTGCTGCGCGTCGAGCAGATCTTCCCGACCCCGGTGAAGTCGCTGGTCCGTCTCCTGTCGCGGTTCAAGCAGGCGGAAGTGGTGTGGTGCCAGGAAGAGCCGAAGAACCAGGGTGCCTGGTCCTTCCTCGAGCCCTATCTCGAGTGGGTGCTGAACCAGGTCGGCGGTGCGTCCAAGCGGGCGCGTTACGCCGGTCGGCCGGCCTCGGCCTCGCCGGCGACCGGCCTGATGTCGCGGCATCTGGCGCAGCTGGCGGCCTTCCTGGAAGACGCCCTGGGGGCGTGACGATCGATCCGAGCCCCCAGGCCGACGCCTCCGGCGCCGGTCGAAGGGTGAAACCTTTCAACGACGAAAAGACGAAGAGACGACGATCATGGCGATCGAGATCAAGGTTCCGACGCTCGGCGAATCCGTCACCGAGGCGACCATCGCGAAGTGGTTCAAGAAGCCGGGCGAGGCGGTGAAGGCCGACGAGCCCCTGGTCGAACTCGAGACCGACAA
>JAAYVT010000231.1 GCA_012517025.1 Phyllobacteriaceae bacterium
GGCGCCGGCGCGCCCGGCCGCCGCCGCGTCGCCGGCACGCGCCCCCTCCCCTTCCGCCGCCGACCCCAACGCGCCGCTGCCGCCGAGCCGGTCGCAGGAACGGGTGCGTTCCGAAGAATACTACGACACCAAATCCTCGATCTTCTCCGCCCTGATCGACACCATCGATCTCTCCCAGCTCGCCCGTCTCGATTCGGAATCGGCGCGGGAAGAGATCTCCGACGTCATCAACGAGATCATCCAGCTCAAGAATCTGGTGATGTCGATCGCCGAGCAGGAGGAACTGCTCGCCGACATCGTCAACGACGTGCTCGGTTACGGACCGCTGGAGCCGTTGCTCGCGCGCGACGACATCGCCGACATCATGGTCAACGGCGCCGAGAAGACCTACATCGAAGTCTCCGGCAAGGTGCAGCTGACCAACGTCCGCTTCCGCGACAATCAGCAGCTGATGAACATCTGTCAGCGCATCGTCTCCCAGGTCGGCCGCCGCGTCGACGAGTCGAGCCCGATCTGCGACGCCCGCCTGCCCGACGGCTCGCGCGTCAACGTCATCGCGCCGCCACTGGCGATCGACGGCCCGGCGCTCACCATCCGAAAATTCAAGAAGGACAAGCTCACCCTCGACCAGCTGGTGAATTTCGGCTCGATCACGCCGGAAGGCTCGCAGGTGCTGCAGATCATCGGCCGGAGCCGCTGCAACGTCATCGTCTCGGGCGGCACCGGCTCGGGCAAGACGACGCTGCTCAACTGTCTGACCCGCTACATCGAGCAGACCGAGCGCATCATCACCTGCGAAGACGCCGCCGAACTCCAACTGCAGCAGCCGCACGTGGTCCGCCTGGAAACCCGCCCGCCCAACATCGAGGGCGAGGGCCAGATCACCATGCGCGACCTGATCAAGAACTGCCTGCGCATGCGTCCCGAGCGGATCATCGTCGGCGAGGTGCGCGGATCGGAGGCCTTCGACCTCCTGCAGGCGATGAACACCGGCCACGACGGCTCGATGGGCACGCTGCACGCCAACAGCCCGCGCGAGGCGCTGAGCCGCATGGAGTCGATGATCACCATGGGCGGTTACGGCCTGCCGGCGCGCACGATCCGCGAGATGATCGCCAGCTCGGTCGACGTCATCGTCCAGGCGGCGCGTCTGCGCGACGGTTCGCGCCGCATCACCCACATCACCGAAGTGCTCGGCATGGAAGGCGAAGTGGTGGTGACGCAGGACCTGTTCGTCTACGAAATGCTCGGCGAGGACGAGTTCGGCCGGATCGTCGGACGGCACCGCTCGACCGGCATCGGTCGGCCTCGGATGTGGGAACGTGCCCGCTATTTCGGCGAAGAACGCCGACTGGCGGAAGCCCTCGATCGCGCCGAAATCGCCGAGACCTGACCCCGAACGCCCGTCGGCGAGGACCCCGCCCATGTTCGCTCCGAACCTCGTGATCATCGCCCTCGTCGTGCTGGCGGCCCTCAGCTCCGGCGGCATCGCCTATGCGCTGTTGTTCGACCGGGTCTCCGGGGCGGGCGTCGCCGCCAAGCGGCTCGAGCGCATCCTCGACACCTCCGACGGCAAGCAGGCCGAGGCGGCGCCGACCCCGGCCGCCCGCAGCAAGCGATCGCTGCAGAGCGCGCTCAAGGAGTTCGAGGACCGGCAGAAGGCCAAGAACGAGCACAACACCAAGCCGACGCTGTCGATGCGGCTGACCCAGGCGGGCCTGTCGTGGAGCCGGCGGACCTACATCCTGTTCAGCATCGCTTTGGCGGCGGGGACCGGGTTCGGCCTGTTCGTGCTCACCGGCAAGGTGCTCGTCGCGGTCGGCGGCGTGGTGATCGGCGGGCTCGGCCTGCCGTCGTGGATCGTCAATCATCTGCGCAAGCGGCGACAGAAGGCGTTCATCGGCGAACTGCCGACGGCGATCGACCTGATCGTCCGCGGCATCCGCTCCGGCCTGCCGCTCGGCGACTGCCTGCGGATGATCGCCACCGAGACCAAGGAACCGGTGAAGAGCGAATTCCGCGTCATCATGGAGGCGCAGCAGATGGGCCTGCCGGTGGGCGACGCCTGCCTCAAGCTCTACGAGCGCATGCCGCTGCAGGAAGCCAACTTCTTCGGCATCGTCATCGCCATCCAGCAGAAGGCCGGCGGCAACCTCTCCGAAGCGCTCGGCAATCTCGGCAACGTGCTGCGCGAGCGGCGCAAGATGCGCGAGAAGATCCAGGCCATGTCGATGGAAGCGAAGGCCTCTGCCGCCATCATCGGTTCGCTGCCCTTCGTCGTCACCGGCCTCGTCTATCTGACCAGCCCGAACTACATCAAGATCCTGTTCAACACCACGTCGGGTCACTTCATCCTGGTCGGCGGGTTGCTGTACATGTCGATCGGCGTGTTGGTGATGCGGCACATGATCAACTTCGACTTCTGAGGTCGCGCCGATGCCGTCGTTGCTCGAAACGCTCGTCGATCCGCAGATCCTGATCGCCGCCGGCGTCGCCGCCGGAGTGATGGCGACGGTCGTGTCGGTCGGCCTGCCGCTGCTCGAGCGCAACGAGATGGCCGGCCGGATGAAGGCGGTCGCCACCGAGCGCGAGAAGATCCGCGCCCGCGAGCGCGCCCGGCTGGTCGCCGACCGCGGCAAGAGCCTGCGCGTCGAGCCCAAGGCCTACATGAAGAACCTGGTGGAGAAGCTCAATCTCCGCCAGGCGCTCTCCGACGAGAAGACCGGCGACAAGCTGCGGCAGGCCGGCTTCCGCGGTCAGGCGCCGCTGACGGTGTTCCTGTTCGCCCGCTTCGTGCTGCCCTTCGCCTCGTTCGCGTTCGCGCTCTTCTACCTCTTCGTGCTGACCGACCTCGACATCCCGACGAACATGAAGTTCGTCTATTCGCTGGTGGCGGCCGGCACCGGCCTGTTCGTGCCGAACCTCTACATCCACAACGCGATCAGCAAGCGTCAGCACTCGATCCGTCGGGCCTGGCCGGACGCGCTCGATCTGCTGCTCATCTGCATCGAATCCGGCATGGCGATCGAACCCGCCTTCCGCCGGGTGTCGGAGGAGCTCGGCAACCAGTCGATGCCGCTGGCCGAGGAGATGTCGCTGACGGCGGCCGAACTCTCCTATCTGCAGGAACGGCGCAAGGCCTACGAGAACCTCGCCACCCGCACCGGGCTCGAGCCGGTGCGCGCCGTCACCACCGCCCTCATCCAGGCGGAGCGCTACGGCACCCCGCTCGGACAGGCGCTGCGCGTGCTGTCGGCGGAGAGCCGCACCCAGCGTCTGACCGAGGCGGAGAAAAAGGCGGCGGCGCTGCCGCCCAAGCTCACCGTGCCGATGATCCTGTTCTTCCTGCCGGTGCTGTTCCTGGTCATCATCGGACCGGCGATGATCCAGCTGTTCGGGTGGAAATGACGCACCCGGGAGAGCTCTCTCCGTAATATATCAACATTGACTGATATCTCTCGGCTGCGTTACCAAACCGTCCGAGAGAGCGATCAAGGACCGATCGCCCGGAGCGACGTCTCGTGCCCGCGCCGGTCCTCACGGAGGAAGAGATCCATGCTCAAGAACTGGCAGAACATCGCGACCGAGATGTCGGTCCTGCTCAAGGAAGTGCGCACCGGTGCGCCGGACGCGATGAAGGGCTTCAGCCAACTGGCCGCCGGCGCGCTCAAGGCCGGCGCGCTCGACACCAAGACCAAGGAACTGATCGCCATGGCGATCTCGGTCACGGTGCGCTGCGATCCGTGCATCGCCTTCCACGCCAAGGCGGCGCGGGCGGCGGGAGCGACCCGCGAGGAGCTCCTGGAGACGGTGGCGACCGCCATCTACATGGGCGCCGGCCCGGCCTACATGTACGCCGCGCAGGCGATCGAAGCGTTCGATCAGTTCGAGCCGGCGGCCCCGGCGGCGGAGTGATCCGATGAGCGACGTCGAACGACGAGAGGGGCCGCGAGGCCCCTCTTTCGTTTCCGCTCGCGACGAGACCGCGCGACCGCGATCAGCCGGTCTTGCCGGCCTTCTCGATCTGCTTCCAGGTGTTGGGCTGGCTGAGCATCGCCCGCAGATAGGCGACGTTGGCTTCCGCCTCGGCCTTCGGCAATGCCTCGGTGGCGATGCGACGGGCCTCGTCGAAGCGACCCTGCAGCCCGACCACCAGGGCGAGGTTCTGGCGGATGCGGCCGTCGGCGCGCGGATCGGCGGCGGCGCGGCGCAGCAGGCGTTCGGCGTCCGGCAGCTGATTGGTCAGGGTGAAGGACAGGGCGTAGTTGTTGAGGACGGTCGGCTCCTCGGGCGCGAGCTTCAACGCCAGTTCGTAGAGGCGACGGGCCTCCTGCGGCTGGCCGGTCTGATCGAGGATGGCGCCCTCCGCCGAGGTCAGGCGCCAATCCGGGGTGCGCGGTGAATTGGCGGCGCGGATGACGCGCAGCGCGGTGTCGAAATCGCCCTTCTCGGCGAGCGCCTTGCCGTAGGCGTAGGCGACGGCGGGATCGTTCGGCCGCTGCACCATCGTGCGCTGCAGGACGTCGACCGCCTGATCGGCGCGGCCGTCGGCGCGCAACACGCGGGCGAAGGCCATGGCGGTGCCGGGATCGTCGGGGTTTGCCTTGTAGCGATCGGTCCATAGCGCGGCGGTGCCGTCGGGCGTCGGATCGGGCGCCAGACCGATCGAGCCGGTGGTCTCGGGATCGGCCGAGCGCGGATGGGCGCAGCCGGCGAGCGACAGGCCGAGACCGATCGCCACGGCGAAAGTCACCGCGAATTTGGCGGACACGGGGCCGGCGGGGCGTTGCATGACGAGAACCTCCGATCGCGCCGTCCCGTCCACGCGAGGGACCGGGGCGACCGGTTCAGTCATCTCACGTTAACCCTAACGGTCGGTTAAACCGGGTTTGCCGGCCGTTCACGCCGCCGTGTGACGGCGCGCTTCGGCTGGACAGGGGGAACGCTGCGTGATGCAGTGCGGCGAAACGCATCTTCCGGAGTCGTTCGTCGTGTCCCTGCCGCTTCTTCCTCCCGATGCCCCGTTCGAGGCCCTGCCGATCCACGTGGTGACCCCGGAAGGGCTCGCCCAACGGCTCGACACGCTGGCCGGACCGATCGCCGCCTTCGCGCGGGCGAACGGCTTCGAGGCGAAGGCGGGGCAATGCCTCGTCGTGCCGGATGCGAGCGGCGCGATCGCCGGGGCGCTCTACGGTCTCGGCCGGCGCGGCGATCCGGCCCGCACGCCGTTCCTGCCCGGCAAGGCGGCCTCGCTGCTGCCGCCGGGGGTGTGGCGGTTCGAGGGACCGATCGAGGACGACGGTCTGGCGGCGCTCGCCTTCGCGCTCGAGGGCTGGCGCTTCGATCGCTACAAGGCGGCGCCGGAGCGCGACGTGCGGCTGAAGGTCGGGGAAGGCGTCGACCTCGACCACGTCCGCGTCGTCGCCGAAGCGGTGTTCCTGGCCCGCTCGCTGGTCGCCACGCCGGCCAACGATCTCGGCCCGGAGGAGCTTTCCGCGGCGATCCGCGCGGTGTTCGAGCCGGCGGACGGATCCGTCGCGGAGACGATCGGCGACGATCTCCTCGCCGCGAATTTCCCGCTCGTCCATGCGGTCGGCAAGGGCTCGGCGCGGCCGCCGCGTCTGATCGATGCGAGTTGGGGCGACGCGAAACACCCCAAGGTGACGCTGGTCGGCAAGGGCGTGGTGTTCGACACCGGCGGTCTCGACATCAAGCCGGACAGCGCCATGCTGTTGATGAAGAAGGACATGGGCGGGGCGGCCAACGCCCTGGCGCTCGCGTCCATGATCATCGCCGCCGGTCTGCCGGTGCGGCTGCGACTGATCGTGCCGGCGGTGGAGAATGCGGTCTCCGGCCGCGCCTACCGGCCGGGCGACGTCTACCCGTCGCGCAAGGGGTTGACGGTGGAGATCGGCAACACCGACGCCGAGGGACGCCTGGTGCTCGCCGACGCGCTGGCGCTGGCCGACGAGGAAGCGCCCGATCTGTTGATCGATCTCGCCACCCTGACCGGGGCGGCGCGGGTGGCGCTCGGCCCGGATCTGCCGCCGTTCTACACCGACGACGAGGGACTGGCCGCCGACGTCGCCGGCGCGTCGCGGGCGGTGTTCGATCCGGTGTGGCGGATGCCGCTGTGGCCGGTCTATCGGGCGATGCTCGACAGCAAGATCGCCGACACCAACAACGTCGGCTCGGGCGGCTTCGCCGGCTCGATCACGGCGGCGCTGTTCCTGCAGAAGTTCGTCGAGAAGACCACCGCCTGGGCGCATTTCGACATCTACGCCTGGGCCCCGGCGGCTCGTCCGGGACGCCCCGAGGGGGCCGAGGCGCAGGCGATCCGCGCCCTGTTCGCGGTGATCCAGACCCGTTGGCCGGCGCGCTGAGGCGCCGGCCCGAGGTCGCGTCGTCGGTTCCCGCTCACTCCTCGCCGAGCGACATGATGGTGGCGTTGCCGCCGGCGGCCGCCGTGTTGGTGGCGATCACCTGCTCCAGCGCGAAGCGCGGCAGATACCCCGGGCCGCCGGCCTTGGGCCCGGTGCCGGAGAGGCCGGAGCCGCCGAACGGCTGCACGCCGACCACCGCGCCGATCATGTTGCGGTTGACGTAGACGTTGCCGACCGAGAGCCGCTTCTCGATCGCGTCGATGGTCGATTCGATGCGCGAGTGGATGCCGAGGGTGAGGCCGTAGCCGGTGGCGGCGACCGCCGCACAGACCTTTTCGAGCTCGGTCGCCTTCCAGCGCACCACGTGCAGGATCGGCCCGAAGTGCTCGCGGTCGAGATCGGCGGCGTCCTTCAGCTCGATCACCGTCGGGGCAACCCAGGTGCCGCCGGCGAGCGCCCCGTTCGGCGTGGCGCCCTCGAAGATCACCCGGCCGGCGGCCTTCTCCTCCGCCACGTGGGCGGCGAGGCGGTCGCGGGCCTCGGCGTCGATCACCGGGCCGACGTCGGTCGCCGGATCGGCGGGGGCGCCGAGGCGCAACTCCTTCGCCGCGCCGGTGATCATCTCGATCATGCGCGGGGCGACGTCCTCCTGCACGAACAGCAGGCGCAGCGCCGAGCAGCGCTGGCCGGCGGATCTGAACGCGGAGGTGACGACGTCGTCGGTGACCTGCTCGGGCAGCGCGGTGGCGTCGACGATCATCGCATTGATGCCGCCGGTCTCGGCGATCAGCGGTACGATCGGGCCGGGCTTGGCGGCGAGCGCGCGGTTGATCAGATGGGCGACCTCGGTCGAGCCGGTGAAGGCGACGCCGGCGACGCGGGGGTCGGCGATCAGCGCCGCGCCGACCGTACCGTCGCCGGGGACGAACTGCAGCGCCGTCGCAGGAATCCCGGCGTCGTGGGCGAGCTTCACCGCGAAGGCGGCGACGAGCGGGGTCTGCTCGGACGGCTTGGCGACGACGGCGTTGCCGGCCGCCAGCGCGGCGGTCACCTGACCGAGGAAGATGGCGAGCGGAAAGTTCCACGGCGAGATGCAGACGAAGACGCCGCGACCGCGATGGACGAGGCGGTTCTCCTCGCCGGTCGGGCCGGGGAGAATGGTGTCGGTGGCGAAGAGACGGCGGGCTTCGCCGGCGTAGTAGCGGCAGAAGTCGGCCGCCTCGCGGACCTCGGAGAGACAGTCGGGGAGCGTCTTGCCGGCTTCCGCCGAAAGCAGCGCCATCAACCGTTCGCGGTTCTGCTCGAGCGCGTCGGCGAGACGTTCGAGCGCGGCGGCCCGGGTCTCCGCCGGGGTCGCGGCCCAGGCGGGGAAACCGGCGGCGGCACGGGCCATCGCCTCGCCGGCGAGCTCCGGCGTCGCCTCGCTGACC
>JAAYVT010000232.1 GCA_012517025.1 Phyllobacteriaceae bacterium
CATGGTCGCCGACGACGCCGCTCTCGGTCTTCTCTCCCTGTGCGGCGGTCACGACGAGAGCCCCCTCGTCTCCGACGGCACCGGGCAACCGGCGGATCGCGCCACCGACTGCGTGCTCTGCTCCCTGGCGGCTCTCTCGAGCCACGGCGTCGCCGCGACCGCCCCGGTCGTGGAAGCACCGGTTCCCGAGATCGTCGCCGTCGTCGTCGCCGTCGCGCCCGACGCGGTCTCCGACCGACGTCCCAATCTGCGCCACGGCACCCTGCGCGGGCCTCCCGCCGTCCGTCTCGTCTGACCCTCGCGTTCCGTCGTTCCCCGTCTCGGCTCCGGCCGAAGGATGCGACGTCGCCCAAGTCCACGAATTTCGACGGAAGGGAACTCCCAATGACCACCATCGATCGCCGCGGCCTCGTCGCCGGCGCCGCTCTCGCCACGCTGTTCGCGACCTCCGCCCGCGCCGAGGACATGCCGATGTCGCCCATGGAGTGGACCGACGCCCACGGCTTGATCAAGGATCTGCCCAAGGACGCCGATCCGACCAAGGACGACGTCAAAAAGTTCCCGCGCTGCCGCTACTGCGGCATGATGCGGGCGAAGTTCTCGGCCACCCGCCACCTCATCCAGTACGAGGACGACGCCGTCGACGCGACCTGCTCGCTGCACTGCGCGGCGATCGGCTTGGCGCTCAACATGGACAAGGGGCCGAAGGCGATCTGGGCCGGCGACGCCGGCGCCGACGGCGAGGTGAAGCCGCTCGTCCTGGTCGACAAGGCGTTCTACGTCGTCGACCCCTCCAAGCCCGGCACCATGACGCGGGTTTCCAACGCGGCCTACGCCGACGAGGCGAAGGCCAAGGCCGCCGCCGCCGTCGAGACCTCCGCCAAGGCCGGCGCCGAGGTGATCGGCTTCGACGCCGCCCTGCGCAAGGCCTATCTGGTGATGGCCGACGACACCATCATGCTGCGCAAGCGCCGCGGCGAGATGCGCAAGAAGATGAAGATGTGACGTCTCGGCGGCCCGGTGTCCGCGCCGGGCCGCTCCTCCTCGCGGGGACGTCGCCGCGTTTCGAACGCCCTCCCCGATCCGTTTCTCTCCTCGAAGTCTCGCGCCATGACCGCCGCTCGTCGTCGCACTCCCTCCCGCCGGGCCGTGATCGGCACGCTCGCCGCCTTCGCCTGCGTGGAGGCGACCGGCGTCCGCGCCGAGGATGCCACGCGCGCCCCGACCGTCGATCTGCCGAAGCCCGGCGCGCGCGATCTCTGCCCGGTGTGCGGCATGTTCGTCGCGAAATATCCGCTGTGGGTGGCGACGCTGAAGTGGAAGGACGGCGCCCTCGCCCATTTCGACGGCGCCAAGGATCTCTTCAAATATCTCGGCGATCTGCCGCGCTGGGCGCCCGGCCGGACGCGCGACGAGGTCGCGGCGGTCGGCGTCACCGCCTATTACGAGGGTGAGCAGATCGACGCCTACCGCGCCGCCTACGTGCTCGGCTCCGACGTCTACGGGCCGATGGGCCACGAGGCGGTGCCGCACGCCACCCGCGCCGACGCCGAGGAATTCCTGAAGGACCACGCCGGCCGCCGCGTCGTCGGGCCCGCCGATCTGACCGTCGCGCTGATGCGGGCGCTCGACGAGGGGCGGTTCGAATGAGCGCCGCGCCCCACCTCGGCCGCCCGCGCGGCTCCACCGTGGTCGCGGTCACGACCTCGGCCCTCGTCCTCGGCCTCGCCGTCTGCGGCGCGAGCGCGATCCTCGGCGAGGCCGCGACCGGTGCCCGCCGCGCCGCCGGCCGCGAGGTCGCCGCCGCGTTGGGGCTGACCGACGTCGCCCTGTTCGGCGAAGCCCGTTACACCCGCCACCGCTCGCTCGCCGATCTCGCCTCGGCGTTCCAGGACGGGCCGATGCTGCTCGATCACTTTCCCGCCGGATCTTTGGTGACGCCGCCCCGCCCCACCGGTTCCGGCCGCCTCGGTGTCGAGGAGAGTGATCGATGACCGCCGCCTTCGAACGCGAGCGCCGGCTCCTCGACTTCGCCGTCGCCTCGCTCGCCCGCCGCCCGGCGAAGAACCTCGGCCTGACGCTCGTCTACGCGCTGGTGGTGTTCCTGCTCGGCTCGGTGATGCTGTTCGGCTCGGCGATCCGGCGCGAGGCCGCAGCCCTCCTCGCCGACGCGCCCGAGGTGGTGGCGCAGCGCATGGTGATGGGCCGCCACGATCTCGCCCCCGCCGGCGATCTCGAGGCGTTGAAGGGGCTGCGCGGAGTGCGGCGGATCGAGCCGCGCCTGTGGGGTTATCTGTGGGACAGCGCGGGAACCGCCACCTACACGCTGATGGTCCCCTCGCCGCGCGACGCCGCCCGCGCCGTCGTCCCCGGCGAGGCGATCGTCGGCGAGGGCGTGGCGCGGGCGCGCCATCTCGCCGTCGGCAAGCCGTTCTTCCTGGTGTCGCCGGCGGGCAAGTTCCTGCGCACTCGGGTGAAGGCGATCCTGCCGGAGGCCTCGACGCTCGCCTCCTCCGATCTCGTCCTGATCGACGAGGCGTCGTTCCGCGCCTTCTTCGATCTCGCCGCCGGCCTCTGGACCGACTTCGCGATCGAGGTCGCCAACCCGCGCGAGGTCCCGACCATCGCCGAGAAGGCGTCGGTGAAGCTGCCGGCCTATCGCTTCGTCACCCGCGCCGACATGCGGCGCACCGACGAGGCGCTGTTCTCCTGGCGCGAGGGGCTGGCGCTGGCGCTGCTCGCCTCCTCGCTCCTCGCCTTCGTCATCCTCGCCTTCGACAAGGCGTCGGGGCTGACGGCGGAGGAGCGGCGAGAGATCGGCATTCTCAAGGCGATCGGCTGGGAGACCTCGGACGTGCTGCGGATGAAGCTGTGGGAGGGCGCGGTCGTCTCCGGCACCGCCTTCCTCACCGGCCTGCTCGCCGCCTGGATCCACGTCTTCGCCTTTTCCGCCGGGCTGTTCGAGCCGGTGCTGAAGGGCTGGTCGACGCTCTTTCCGAAATTCGCGCTGTCGCCGGAGATCGACGCCCTGGAGATCGCGACCTTGGCGCTGTTGACCATCGTCCCCTACACCGCGGCGATCGTGGTGCCGATCTGGAAGACCGCCGTCACCGACCCCGACACGGTCATGCGGTGAGGCGACGGCAATGATCGAACTCACCGGCATCACCAAGATCTACAACGAGAACCGTCCCAACCGGGTCGAGGCGGTGCGCGGCGTCGACCTCACCCTCGCCGATCGGGCGCTGACGGTGCTGCGCGGCCCGAGCGGGTCGGGCAAGACCACGCTCCTCACCCTGATCGGCTGCCTCGCCCGCCCGACCAGCGGCCGCGTCCGGCTCGACGGCGAGATCGTCTCCGCCCTGCCGGAACGCTTCCTGACCGAGGTGCGGCGCCGGACCTTCGGTTTCGTGTTCCAGAAGTTCAACCTGATCCGCGGGCTCACCGCGCTCGACAACGTCATGCTGCCGGCCTTCCCGCTCGGCCTGCCGCACGCGCGGTTGCGGACGCGGGCGCTCGAGTTGCTCGATCACTTCGGCATACTGGAGCGGGCCGGTCTGCCGGTCGAAAACCTCTCGGGCGGCGAGGCGCAGCGCGTCGCCATCGCGCGGGCGTTGATCAACGACCCGGCGGTGATCGTCGCCGACGAGCCGACCGCCAACCTCGACGGCGCCCGCGTCGAGCAGTTCCTCGCCATCGCCGCCGAGCTCAAGGCGCGCGGCAAGACGGTGATCGTCACCTCGCACGATCCGCGCATCACCGAGGCGGCGATCGTCGATCGCCTCGTCGGCATGGCGGACGGCCGGATCGTCGGGGATGGGTCGTGATCTTCCATCCGCCGATCCTCGCCCTCCTCCTCTCCTCCTGGCTCGCGGTCGCGGTGCTCGCCGCCGGCGCGGTGTTCGCGGCGCGGCTGTTGCGCCATTGGGACCGGACGTCGGGATCGGAGCGGCAGATCGGGCTCGAACGTGCGACGATCCTGATCTCCACCGCCGTCGCGCTGGTGTTGGCGCTGGAGGCGGCGTCGCTGATCCTGTTCGTTTCCACCGCCGACCGCATGGCGAACCTGTTCGTCGGCGCGATGTGCGCGGTCGGAACCCTGCAGGCCGACCCCTGGGGGTTTCCGACGTTGTGGGCGTCGATCGCGGTGTTCTTCGCCGCCGCGTTGTGGCTGGTGCTCGACCGGGTCGACGGGCTGGGTCGCGACTGGCCGCTGATCCGGCTGAAATACGCCGCCCTCCTGGCCGTTCTGCCGATCGTCCTCGCCGAGGCGGGGCTGAAGACCGCCTATTTCTGGAACCTGAAGGCCGACACCATCACCTCGTGCTGCGGCCGCTTGTTCGAGGATTCGGCCGGCGCTTCCGGGGCGGGCGGCGAGCTCGCGGCGCTCGATCCGCGCCTCGCGCTCGCCCTGCTCTTCGGCTCGAGCGGGCTCGCCGTCCTCGGCGGGCTCGCCGCCGGAGGGCGTCGCCTCGCCCAGATCGCGCAAGGCGTGGTCTCCGGCGCCGCTTTCGCGATCGCGCTCTCCGGCATCGTCTCGGTGGTCTCGCTCTACGTCTACGAACAACCGCACCACCACTGCCCGTTCTGCCTCTTGAAGGCGGAATACGACCATTTCGGCTTCGCCCTCTACGGCCCACTGTTCGTCGGCGCGGCGGCGGGGCTCGCCGCCGGCATGCTCGGACTGCTGCCGCGCCGGGCGAGCCTGGCGGCGGCGTTGCCGGCGGCGGGAGCGACGGCGGCGCGGGTCTCCGCCCTCGGCTTCGCCCTCTTCGCGCTCTCCTGCCTGTGGGCGATCGGCCGCTCGCATCTCGTCCTCCTCGGCTGAGGCCGACCATCGGGGCGATGACAAGCGAGCTCGACCCCGCTAGAACGGCGCGAACCGAGCGAGGACGAGGATCCCGAGATGAGCGGCATCAGCAGCGACGGCCTGGAACCGCGACGCAAGAAGGCGCTGTTCCGCGCCTGGCATCGCGGCACCAAGGAGATGGACTTCGTCATGGGCCGCTTCGCCGACGCCCACATCGCCGAGATGTCGGCCGAGGACCTCGCCGACTTCGAGCACCTGCTCGACGTCTCGGATCGCGAGTTGTTCGCCTGGGTGGTCGGTACCGAGCCGGTCGATCCGTTGCACGACAAGCCGGTGTGGCGGTCGATGAAGGCTTTCACCGAGCAGCCGCACGGCGACTGATCGGCGGGCGGCGCGGTCGCCTTTCACCGGCCGCCGCGGCTCAGTTGAGCGCCTCGACCACCGTCGACAGCAACCATCCGCCGTCGCGGTTCGGTGAGAAGCAAAAGCCCCAGGGCTGCGCCGCCTTGGCGACGCGCGGCGCGAGCCAGCCGACGCGACCGTCGGGCAGACGCAGCTTCGCCCATTCGTTCTCGCGCGCGGAGAGATCCGCGTAGAGCCGGCCGGGGGCGAGACGGCCGACCACCGGCGCGCCGGGCTCCGGTCGTGCCCGCGCCGCGGCGGCGGCGAGCACGAACACCGCGGCGGTCTCGAAACCGGCTCTCTTCGCGGCGGCGGCGTTCCAGACCGCGCCCGGCCGGGTGCAGATCGCGCCCGGCGCGAGCGGATCGGTCGCCCAGTCGGGATCGGCCATGCTCGCCGCGATCTGGGTCAGGGCGGTGGCGATCCGCGACTTTCGAAAGTCGAAGATCTGCCCGGAGGGGGCGACCGGTTCGCCCTCGGTGAAGGCGAGGCCGATCCGCTCGAGCGCCGCGTCGGCGGTCCCGGCGGCGATCTTCTCCACGCTGCGCCCGACCTCGACGGTGATGCCGGTGCGGACGAAGGCGATTTCGTCGCCGATCAGCGCGAAGACCGCGTCGCGATCGCCGGCCTCCGCCGCCGCCTTCAGCCTCTCGGCGGTGGCGACGAGGTCGGGCGGCGGCGTCACCGCCTCGCCGGTCTTCGCCGCCGGCGGGCGATAGACGGTGTCTTTCGCCACGGTGGGCGCGGACGAAGCGACGAGACCGCAGCAGGCGGCCGCGAGAGACGCGGCGAGCGCCGGAACGCGACGTCGGGACGAGATCATCGTGGTCTCCCTGGCGCGGCACGGTGCGGATCGGGCGGCGACGCTCGCGGGAGAATGCCGCGACTCCTCCTCCCCGGCAACCGGACCGCGCATGACGAATGCCGTCATCGGCGCGATGGAGGAGCGATCGCCCCGCCTCGGTGCCACGGCGACGAATTCGCTGGCGAGGCGGCGCGGAATCCTGTTTGAAGAGGTATGCCGAACCTGCGTGGGACCGTCGAACGCCCCGCGCGGGATTTCGTGCTTTGGTCGTTGGTCAGGACGGTCGCGCCGTGAAGACATTCGCCGGTCTCTTCAAGTATCGCACCCACGTCACCCTCTCCCGCGTCCCCGACGGCGCCGAAGGGCTGGTGATCGGCGATCTCGCCCGCGACGCCGGCGCCCGCGACGGTCGCGCGAGCCTGCTGGTGATCTGCCGCGACGGTCTCAGGATGCAGCGGCTCGAAGCGGCGCTGGCCTTCTTCGCCCCCGACGTCCACGTCCTCACCCTGCCCTCCTGGGATTGCCGCCCGTACGACCGCGTCTCGCCGAATCCGGTGGTGATGGCGCGGCGGATGACGACGCTCTCCCACCTCGCCACGCCGCGCGAGCGCAAGAAGCCGATCGTGGTGTTGACCACGGTGAACGCCGCCGCCCAGCGCCTGCCGACGCGGGCGACCGTCGCCGCCGAGACCTTCGCGGCGCAGGCCGGCGGCCGCGCCGACATGGGCAAGCTGGTCGAGTGGCTGGAGGCGAACGGCTTCGAGCGCACCTCGACGGTGCGCGACACCGGCGAATACGCGACGCGCGGCGGCATCCTCGATCTCTTCGCGCCGGGCGCCGAAACGCCGGTGCGGCTCGACTTCTTCGGCGACGAGCTGGAGCAGATCCGCCGTTTCGATCCCGAGACCCAGCGCACCACCGGGCAACTCAAGCGGCTCGAATGGGTGCCGATGTCGGAGGTGACGCTCACCCCCTCCGTCGTCTCGCGCTTCCGCCGCAACTATCTCGCCACCTTCGGCGCCTCGACACGCGACGACGCGCTCTACACGGCGATCTCGGAAGGCCGCCGCTACGCCGGCATGGAACATTGGCTGCCGCTGTTCCACGAGAGTCTCGAAACGATTTTCGACTATTGCGCCGGCGTCCGCGTCGTCCTCGACGATCACGTCGACGACGCGCTGAAGGAGCGCATCGCCGACGTCCGCGATCATTACGACGCCCGCCGCGAGGCGCTCGACGAGGCGGCCTCCGGCGCCGTGCCCTACAAGCCGCTGGAGCCGACGCTCCTCAATCTGACGGCAGAGGAATGGCAGAGCCGGCTCGTCGACGCGGTCACCACCCGCCTCACTCCGTTCGCGCTGCCGGACGAGCGGATCGACGTCGTCGACTGCGGCGGCCGCCAGGGCCGCACCTTCGCCGCCGAGCGCGCGGCGACCGACGTCAACCTGTTCGACGCGGCGATCGCTCACCTCGGCGAGCTGCGCGCCGGCCCGCGCAAGGTGCTGCTCACCGCCTGGTCGGAGGGCGCTCTCGACCGCCTGAAGCAGGTGCTCGAGGATCACGGCCTCGGGCGCACGAAGAAGATCGAGACCTGGCCGCAGGCCGGGTTGCTGGAGAAGGGCGAGATCGGTCTCGCCGTGCTCGGCGTCGAGCAGGGCTTCGAGATCGAGGATCTCGCCGTCGTCGGCGAGCAGGACATCCTCGGCGATCGCTTGATCCGGGCCAAGCGCAAGCGGCCGAAGGGCTCCGACTTCCTGACCGAGGTGGCGGGCCTCGCCGAGGGCGATCTCGTCGTTCACGTCGATCACGGCATCGGCCGCTTCGTCGGGCTGAAGACCATCGAGGCGGCGGGCGCCCCGCACGACTGCCTCGAACTCGTCTATCAGGGCGGCGACAAGCTCTATCTGCCGGTCGAGAACATCGAGCTTCTGACCCGCTACGGCTCCGACGAGAGCGACGCCCAGCTCGACCGCCTCGGCGGCGTCGCCTGGGGCCAGCGCAAGGCGCGGATGAAGAAGCGGATCCGCGAGATCGCCGATCAGCTGATCAAGACCGCCGCCGCCCGGCTCTTGCGCACCGCCCCGCGCTACGTGCCGCCGGAAGGGCTCTACGACGAGTTCCGTGCCCGCTTCCCCTACGAGGAGACCGACGACCAGCTCGCCTCGATCGAGTCGATCTTCGACGATCTCGGCTCCGGCCGGCCTATGGACCGGCTGGTGTGCGGCGACGTCGGCTTCGGCAAGACGGAAGTGGCGCTGCGCGCCGCCTTCGCCGTCGCGGCGTCGGGGAAACAGGTCGCCGTGGTGGTGCCGACGACGCTGCTCGCCCGGCAACATTTCCGCACCTTCGCGGAGCGATTCAAAGGCTTGCCGCTGCGCATCGCCCAGGCCTCGCGCCTCGTCTCGGCGAAGGAATTGGCCTCGGTGAAGAAGGAACTCGCCGAGGGCACCCTCGACATCGTCGTCGGCACCCACGCGCTGCTCGCCAAGGGCATCGCCTTCAAGGATCTGGGGCTGCTGATCATCGACGAGGAGCAGCACTTCGGCGTCAAGCACAAGGAGCGGCTGAAGGAGCTGAAGGCCGAAGTGCACGTCCTCACCCTCTCGGCGACGCCGATCCCGCGCACCCTGCAACTGGCGCTGACCGGCGTGCGCGAGCTCTCGATCATCGCCACCCCGCCGGTCGACCGCATGGCGGTCAGGACCTTCGTGTCGCCGTTCGATCCGCTGGTGGTGCGCGACGCCTTGATGCGCGAGCATTATCGCGGCGGTCAGAGCTTCTACGTCTGCCCGCGCGTCTCCGACCTCGCCGAGCGCAAGGAGTTCCTCGACCACGTGGTGCCGGAGGTGAAGGTCGCGGTCGCCCACGGCCAGATGCCGGCGACCGAGCTCGAGGACGTTATGAACGCCTTCTACGAGGGCAAGTACGACGTGCTGCTTTCGACCACCATCGTCGAATCCGGCCTCGACATCCCGACCGCCAACACCCTGATCGTCCACCGCGCCGACATGTTCGGCCTCGCCCAGCTCTATCAGCTCAGGGGCCGCGTCGGCCGATCGAAGGTGCGCGCCTACGCCCTCTTCACCACCCCGGCCGAGAGGAAGCTCACCACGCAAGCCGAGAAGCGGCTGAAGGTGTTGCAGTCGCTCGACAACCTCGGCGCCGGCTTCCAGCTCGCCTCCCACGACCTCGACCTGCGCGGCGCCGGCAATCTGATCGGCGAGGAACAGTCCGGCCACATCAAGGAGGTCGGCTACGAGCTCTACCAGCACATGCTGGAGGAGGCGGTGGCGGCGCTGAAGTCCGGCGACGAGACGATGCCGGAGGAGAAGTGGTCGCCGCAGATCACCGTCGGCACGCCGGTGTTGATCCCGGAGGACTACGTCTCCGATCTCGCCCTGCGCCTCGGCCTCTACAAGCGCCTCGCCGATCTCGCCACGCTGGAGGAGATCGAGGCCTTCGGCGCCGAGATGATCGATCGCTTCGGCCCGATGCCGGAGGAGGTCGAGCACCTCCTCAAGATCGTCTTCGTCAAGGCGCTGTGCCGGCGGGCCAACGTCGAGAAGATCGAGGCGGGGCCGAAGGGCGTCGTCGTCGCCTTCCGCGACGGTTCCTTCGCCAATCCGGCCGGCTTGGTGCGCTTCATCGCCGAGCAGGGCAGCCTCGCCAAGATCCGCCCGGATCAGAAGATCGTGCTGACCCGAGATTGGCCACAACCGATTGATCGGCTCAAGGGTTGCGCGGTGATCCTCACCCAATTGGTGAAGATCGCCGAGCGCAAGGACGACGGCCCGATCACCCTTTCCGCCGGCATGGTGGAGGGCGCCGAGCCGAAGAAGCTGCGGCTCGAACCGACGCCTCCGCCGCCTCCGCCGCCGCAGAAGAAGCTCGGCCGCTATCCGAGCCTGCAGTCGCTCGGCAAGACCGGAAAGCCGAAATGGCCGGGCGGCGGCGGATCGAGCGGCGGTCGCTGGAAATGACGGCGGGACGGTCGGGCCTCTTCGGCGTGGGCGTAGCGTCGAGGCCGGCCGCCACGCCTGCCGTCCTTCCCGGCCGGAGCCCCGAAGGGGCGGAGGGGAAGGGAATCCCATCGGCGTTTCGAGGGGGTGCGACGCCGATGGATCCCCTCCCTCGCTCCGCTCGCCGGGGATGACGGCGGAAGAGCCGGCAGCGAAAGTCTCGAACTCGGACTTCGCCCCCTCCCTTGCCGCACCCCGGCGCCATGACCCTCCCCGCTTCCTTCGCGATCCCGCGACGGAGCCGAACCGGACGACATCGATGAGCCGCTTCTGGAGCCCCCTGGTCCACACCCTGACGCCCTACGTCGCCGGCGAGCAGCCGGCGATCGAGGGGCTGGTCAAGCTCAACACCAACGAGAGCCCCTACGGCCCGTCGCCGAAGGCGTTGGCGGCGATCGCGGCGGAGACGAACGACGGATTGCGCCTCTACCCCGATCCGACCGCCCTGCGGCTGCGCCGGGCGATCGCCGATCGGCTCGGCGTCGGGCCGGACGAGGTGTTCGTCGGCAACGGCTCGGACGACGTGCTGGCGCTCACCTTCCAGGCGCTGCTGAAGCACGACGAGCCGTTGCTGTTCCCGGACGTCACCTACAGTTTCTATCCGACCTGGGCGCGGCTCTACGGCATCGCGACGCGGGAGATCCCGCTCGACGCCGCGATGGGTGTGCGGATCGCCGACTATCGCCGCCCCTGCGGCGCGATCGTGCTACCCAATCCCAACGCCCCGACCGGCATCGCTCTGCCGCGCGCCGAGATCGAGGCGCTCCTCGCCGCCCATCCCGACCAGCCGGTGGTGATCGACGAGGCTTACGTCGACTTCGGCGGCGAAAGCGCGGCGGCGTTGGTGAAGGATCATCCCAGCCTCTTGGTGGTGCAGACCTTCTCCAAGTCGCGCGGCCTCGCCGGCCTGCGCGTCGGCTTCGCCGTCGGTCAACGCCCGCTGATCGACGCGCTGGAGCGGGTCAAGGACAGCTTCAACTCCTATCCGCTCGATCGCCTCGCCCTCGCCGGCGCGACCGCCGCCTGGGAGGACGAGGCGTGGTTCGCCCGCCACCGCGATCTGATCGTCGCGACCCGCGAGCGGCTGGCGCGCGGCCTC
>JAAYVT010000233.1 GCA_012517025.1 Phyllobacteriaceae bacterium
CGGCAAGCTCGGCGACACCGACTTCGCGCTCTCCGACAAGGCGGCGCAAGTCTGCCCGGTCGGTGCGATCCTGCCCAAGCGGGTCGGCTTCGCCGTGCCGATCGGCGAACGCACCTACGACGTCGACGCCATCTCCACCCAGGCCGAACAACGCGCGACCGAGGAGGCGTGATCCGATGTTCCACGTCGCCCCCACCACCCGCAAACGCAAGGTGCGGATCGCCACGACCTCGCTGTCGGGCTGCTTCGGCTGTCACATGTCGCTGCTCGACATCGACGAGCGGCTGCTGGCGCTCGCCGAGCTGGTCGAATTCGACCGCTCGCCGCTGACCGACATCAAACACTGCGGTCCCTGCGACATCGCCATCGTCGAAGGCGGCGTCTGCAATGCCGAGAACGTCCACGTGCTCAGGGAGCTGCGGGCCAACTCGAAGGTTCTTGTGGCGCTCGGCGCCTGCGCGGTCAACGGCGGGCTTCCCGCCCAGCGCAACCACCTCGACGTCGGCGAATGCCTCGCCCGCGTCTACACCCACCGCTCGGAGGGGATGACCGGGTCGGTGCCGAACGATCCGGAGCTACCGCTCCTGCTCGACAAGGTCCACCCGATCAACGAGGTGGTACGGGTCGATTATTTCGTGCCCGGCTGCCCGCCCTCGGGCGACGCCATCTGGAAATATCTGACCGACCTGATCGACGGGCGCATCCCGCGCCTCGAGCATCCGGTGCTGCGCTTCGACTGAGGAGACCCACCATGTCTCGACTGGAAACCGCCGAGAACCCCCAGACGCTGCGCCGCATCGCCATCGATCCGGTGACCCGCGTCGAAGGTCACGGCAAGGTCACGTTGCTGCTCGACGACGCCAATCGCATCCATCAGGTGCGGCTCCACATCGTCGAATTCCGCGGCTTCGAGGTGTTCATCGAGGGCCGACCCTATTGGGAAGTGCCGGTGACGGTGCAACGGCTGTGCGGCATCTGCCCGGTCAGCCATCACCTCGCCGCCGTCAAGGCGATGGACCTGATCGCCGGCTACGGCCCACTGCCGCCGACCGCCGAGAAGCTGCGCCGGCTGATGCACTACGGCCAGATCGTGCAGAGCCACGCGGTGCACTTCTTCCATCTCGCCTCGCCCGACCTGCTGCTCGGCTTCGACAGCGAGCCGACCCGGCGCAACATCGTCGGCGTGGCGGCCGCCTATCCGGAGATCGCCAAACAGGGCGTGCTGCTGCGGAAATTCGGTCAGGAGGTGATCCGCCACACCGCGGGAAAACGCATCCACGGCACCGGCGCCGTCCCCGGCGGCATGAACAAGGGGCTGACCGTCGCCGAGCGCGACGAGATGCGGCGCGACGTCGATCAGATGATCGAATGGTCGCTCGGCGCCGTCCACATGGTGGCGGCGCTCCATCGCACCAAGCCGGAGTTCTACAATCGCTTCGGCGAGTTCGACAGCTCGATGATGGGCCTCGTCGACGCCGACGGGCAGCTCGACTTCTACCACGGCGGCCTGCGCGCGCTCGCCGCCGACGGCTCGACCATCTTCGACCACGTCGACTATTCGACCTACGAGGAGGTGCTGCAGGAAGACGCCAAGTCGTGGTCCTACATGAAGTTCCCACACATCCGCGCACTCGGGGCGGAGAACGGCTGGTATCGGGTCGGCCCGCTCGCCCGCGTCCAGGTGGCGACCCGGCTCTCCACCTCGCTCGCCGAGATCGAGCGGCGCAAGATGGCGACCTTCGGCAACGGCAAACCGGTGATGGGGACGCTGTTCTATCACTGGGCCCGGCTGATCGAGGCGCTGCATGCCTGCGAGTTGATCCGCGATCTGCTCGACGATCCCGACATCCTCGGCACCGACCTGATGGCCGATCGGGGCGAGCGGCGCGGCGAGGCGGTCGGCGTGATCGAGGCGCCGCGCGGCACGCTGTTCCACCATTACCGGGTGAACGAGGACGATCAGGTCACCTTCTGCAACCTGATCGTCTCGACCACCAACAACAATCAGGCGATGAACGAGGCGATCCGGGCGGTCGCCACCCAATATCTCGACGGGCGAGAAGTGACCGAAGGTCTGCTCAACCACATCGAGGTGGCGATCCGCGCTTACGATCCCTGCCTCTCCTGCGCCACCCACGCGCTCGGACAGATGCCGCTCGAGGTCGACCTCGTCGACGCCGACGGAACCCTCGTCCATCGCGCCCGGCGCAACGTCGGGGCCCCGGCGTGATCGATCCCGAGGTCGGAGACGACGTCGCCGCGAAGGACCGCCTCCCCCGCGTCGTGGTGCTCGGTTGGGGCAACACGGCGCGCGGCGACGACGGGCTCGGGCCGTTGCTGCTCGACCGCATCGCCGCGCTAGGGCTTCCGCACGTCGAGACGATCGAGGACTTCCAGCTGCAGCTCGAGCACGCCCTCGATCTCGAGCGCGCCGATTTGGCGCTGTTCGTCGACGCCAGCGTCGCGGCGGCGGCGCCGTTCGCCTTCGCGGAGGTCTTCCCCCGCGCCGGGCTTTCCCACACCTCGCACGCGATGGCGCCGGAGGCGGTGCTCGACGTCCACGTCCGCGTGCTCGGCCGGGCGCCGTCGCCAGCCTTCGTGCTCGGCATTCGCGGCGAGCGGTTCGAACTCGGCACGGGCCTCGACGAGGCGGCGAAGGTCCACCTCGACGCCGCCTTCGCCTTCGTCGCACCGTTGCTCGCCCGGCCGGATCCGGCGGCGTGGCGGGCGGCGGCGAGGGTGGTGGGCGAGCGCACGGTTTGATCGACCGCAAGGACGCGGGCGGCGGAGCATGAAACTTTCGTCGAGATCCGCGCGTCATCGCGCCAACCGTCGACGGCACCGCCCATGACCGAAAATATTCTGCCCCGCTTTCCCAGGCTGATCGATCGCCTGCTCGGCCGCCTGCCGACGCTGCCGCTCGATCTGGCGCTCAGGCGATTCGTCGGCTCGCTCGCCGATCGGCATCCCTCGCTGTTCTCGCGGCTCGGTGAGCACGCCACCAAGCGATTCCTGATCGAACCGACAGATCTGTCGCTCGCCTTCCTGCTGGCGCCCGATCCGGCGATGCCGCGGCTCGAGGCGGTGAAGCGCGGCGCCGACGGTCGGATCTCGACGGCCTGCGACGCGCGAATCGCCGGCCCGCTCGCCGCCCTCGTCGGCATGGTGCACGGCGCGCTCGACGGCGACGCCCTGTTCTTTTCTCGCGACATCGTGATCGAGGGCGACACCGAGGCGGTGCTGGCGCTCAGGAACGCCGTCGACGACGCCGAGATCGATCTCCCCGCCGAGATCGCCCCCCTGACCGGGCCGGCGGCGCATTACGTCGCGCAGGTGATGGAGGCGATGCGGCCGCTCGCCGAGCGGGTCACCGGGGTCGCCCTCGGCCGGCCGGGGGCACCGGCATGAACGCGCCCGTCTCCGCCGTCGGCGCGAAGGTGCGCCCGGAACTCGTCTGCCCGGCCGGGACCCCGGCCGCTCTGCGCACCGCCGTCGAAGCCGGCGCCGACGCCGTCTACTGCGGCTTTCGCGACGAGACCAATGCCCGCAACTTCCCCGGTCTGAACTTCGACGAGAAGGAACTGATCGAGGGGATCAAGTTCGCCCATGCCCACCGCGCCAAGGTGCTGGTGGCGATCAACACCTTCCCGCGCGCCGGTGCGGCGAAGCTGTGGCACGAGGCGGTGGCGCGTGCCGAGGGGGCGGGCGCCGACGCGGTGATCCTCGCCGACCTCGGCGTCGTCGCCCACACCGCCGAGAAACATCCGAACCTGCGCCGGCATCTCTCGGTCCAGGCGGCGGCGGCCAACCCGGACGCGATCCGCTTCTGGGTGGAGACCTTCGGCATCCGCCGCGTGGTGCTGCCGCGCGTACTGACCGTCCCCGAGATCGCGGCGATCAACGCCGAGATCACCTGCGAAACCGAGGTCTTCGTCTTCGGTGGGCTGTGCGTGATGGCGGAGGGGCGCTGCTCGCTCTCCTCCCATGCCACCGGCAAGTCGCCGAACATGACCGGCGTGTGCTCGCCGCCGAGCCACGTCGTCTACAAGGAAGACGGCGACGAACTGGTCGCCAAGCTCGGCGCCTACACCATCGACCGCACCCCGAAGGGGGTGGCTGCGCCCTATCCGACGCTGTGCAAAGTGCGGTTCACCGCCGGCGACTATTCCGGCCACGTCTTCGAGGATCCGGTCAGTCTCGACGCCGTGCAGCTCATCCCCGGTCTGATCGAGGCGGGCGTCACCGCCTTCAAGATCGAGGGTCGGCAGCGCAGCCGCGCCTATACCCAGGCGGTGGTCGCCGCCTTCCGCAAGGCGGTCGACGACCACATGGCCGGCCGGCCGATCGCGGCCGACATGACGCGCCGTCTGGCGGAGGGTCAGACGACCACCGCCGGCGCCTACAAGAAGACGTGGCGGTGACGCCGTGGACGGTGATCTGGAAATGAATGCATCAGTCATTCCGCCGACCCTGGTGATGGGCCCGGTGCTGTTCAACTGGGCCCCCGACCGGCTCGCCGACTTCTACGCCCGGATCGCCGACGAGGCCGACGTCGACCGCGTCCACGTCGGCGAGGTGGTCTGTTCGAAGCGCGAGCCGTTCTTCGCCGACCGCCTGCCGGAGGCGATCGAGCGGCTGCAGCGGGCCGGCAAGACGGTGGTGGTCGACGCCCTCGCCCTGCCGACCCTGAAGCGCGAGCGCCAGTCGGTCGCCGACGTCATCGGCCTCGACGGGGTCGAGATCGAGATCAACGACTTCACCCCCCTCGGCACCCTGCCGATCGGCCGACGCTTCGCGGTGTCGCCGCTGGTCAACGTCTACGACGAGGGTACCCTCGGGGTCTTGGCGAAGCGCGGCGCCTGGTCGGTGACGCTGCCCTACGAACTCCCCTTCGCCTCGATCGAGAAGCTCGCGGCGGAGGGCGCCCGGCTCGGCGTCGAGATCCAGATCCACGCCTTCGGGCGGTTGCCGCTCGCCATCTCCGGGCGCTGCTATCACGCCCGCATCCACGGGCTCGCCAAGGACAGCTGCAAATTCGTCTGCGGCGAGGATCCCGACGGGCTCGAGGTCGACACCCTCGACGGCGAGGGCTTCCTGGCGATCAACGGCGTGCAGACGCTGTCGCGTGACTGCGTCGCCGTGCTCGACGAGGCCGAGCGCCTGATCGCCGCCGGGGTCGGCGCCTTCCGCCTGTCGCCGCACAGCGGCGACATGGTCGCGGTGGCGCGGCTCTTCCGCGATCGTCTCGCCGGACGGGTCGATCCCGCCGAAGCGCGGGCACGGCTCGCCGAACTCGTCCCGACGTTGCCGCTCGGCACGCCGATGATGAGCGGATCGTGGCCGGCGACCGCCACCGCCGCGCGCGTCTGAGCGATCGCCGAAGCGGCGGGAGCCTCGGATTCGGAAGTTCGCCGATCTCGACGGGACCGGCGAAATCGTCAGGCGAGCGCGAAGGCCCGCCCGTGCGGTCCCGCGGCGAGCCCGAGATGGGCCGCGAAGGTGGCGCCGACGTCGGCGAAGCCGACCCGGCCGAGATCGCGCGGCGCGATGCCGGGGCCGAAGGCCAGCACCGGTACGTGCTCGCGGGTGTGATCGGTGCCGCGCCAGGTCGGATCGCAGCCGTGATCGGCGGTCGCCACCACCAGATCGCCCGGCCTGAGCCGCGCCTCCAGCTCGGGAAGCCGCGCGTCGAAGGCCTCGAGCCCGGCGGCATAGCCGGGGACGTCGCGACGATGGCCCCACTCCATGTCGAAATCGACGAAGTTGGTGAGGATCAGCGCTCCGTCCGGGCTGCGATCGAGGGCGGCCAGCGTCGCATCCATCAGCGCCGCGTTGCCGGCCGCCTTGATCACCTCGGTCGGCCCGATCCCGGCGAAGATGTCGGAGATCTTGCCGATCGCCACCACCGCGCGCCCCGCCGTCTTCGCCCGCTCCAAGAGCGTCGGTTCCGGCGGCGGCACGGCGAGGTCGCGGCGATGCGCGGTGCGCTTGAAGTTCGCCGGTGAAGTTCCGAGAAACGGCCGCGCGATCACCCGACCGATGCCGAGCGGGTCGACCAGACGACGGGCGATTCGACAGGTCTCCATCAGCCGTTCGAGCCCGAAGGTCTCCTCGTGCGCGGCGATCTGGAAGACCGAATCCGTCGAGGTGTAGACGATCGGTTTGCCGGTTCGCATGTGCTCCTCGCCGAGGCGGACGAGAATGTCGGTGCCGGAGGCGTGGACCTGCCCGAGCACCCCGGGCAGCTTCGCTTCCGTGATCAGCGCGTCGATCAGATCCTTCGGAAAACACGGGTCCGTGTCGGGGAAATAGCCCCAGTCGAAGGCGACCGGCACCCCCATCAGCTCCCAATGCCCCGACGGCGTGTCCTTGCCCTTCGAGGTCTCGACCGCGAAGCCGTGGGCTCCGGTGACCCGATCGCAGGCCAGAAGATCCGCCCCGCCGACCGAGGCGGCGTGCAGCCGCCCGAGCCCGAGCCGGGCGAGGTTCGGCAGGCGCAGCGGTCCGTTCCGCAGACCCGCCCGATCGCCGCGTCCTTCGGCGCAGGCGGCGAAGATGTGGCCGAAGGTGTCGGCGCCGGCATCGCCGAAGGCGGCCGCGTCTTCGGCGCCACCGCAGCCGAAGGAATCGAGGACGAGGAGGACGGCGCGCGGCATGACGGCTCCCGAAGAAAAAGTCGGCGTTCAACCGAGGATGCGATCGGCGACGAGCGGGCGTTCCGCCGGTCGCTCGGCGCCGATCCGATAAGCCGCCCGCAACCGCGCGGCCGCCCGATCCGCCGCCGCC
>JAAYVT010000234.1 GCA_012517025.1 Phyllobacteriaceae bacterium
CCCCTCCGGGAAGCCGACGCCGTCGTCGGCGACGGCGATCTCGATCCACCGGCCGGGCGGAACCGGCTCGTCCCAGCCGCTCGTCTCGGTCTCCGGCAGGCGCCGGCAGACGAGGCGGATGCAACCGCCGTCGGCCATGGCGTCGCGGGCGTTGAGGGCGAGGTTGACGACGGCGCGCTCCATCTGGACGTGGTCGGCGACGATCCAGAAGTCGTGACGGCCGCCCTCCGCGTCGAGCAGGATGTCGACGGTATGCGGCAGCGAACGCCGCAGCAGCGTGCCGATCTCGGCGAGCAGGCACGCCGCCTCGATCGTCTCCGACCGCATCGGCTGGCGGCGGGCGAAGGTGAGCAGGCGCGAGGTCAGGTCGGCGCCGCGCCGCGCCGCCCGCTCGGCCGGCTCGACGTAAGCCGCGAAGCCTTCGACGTCGGCGTATTTCTCGCGCGCGGTGGCGAGATTGCCGATGATGATCGACAGGAGATTGTTGAAGTCGTGGGCGAGGCCGCCGGAGAGCTGGCCGATCGCCTTCAGGTGCTCGGCCTCGAAGATCCGCCGTTCGGTCTCCCGCTCGTCGGTGACGTCGCGGGTCAGGACGAAGCAGCCGATGGTGGCGCCGTCGCCGCCGATCTGCGGGATCAACGTGTTGGCGGTGACGACACGGCGGCCGGAGCGGTGGGTGAAGGCGTATTCGAGCGACACCACTTCACCGGAGCGGGTACGGGCGAGCGGCCCCTCGATCGCGGCATGGGCGGCGCGGCCGATGACGGCGCCGAGCGGCGCCCCGACGATCTCCTCCTTGGAGCGGCCGACCAGCTCGCTCCAGGCGCGGTTGACGAAGCGGAAGTGCTCGTCTGGGCCGAGATAGGCGATCGCGGCGGGAATGGCGTCGAGGATCAGGCGCTGCCGGCTCTCGACGTCGGCGAGGGTGGTCTGCGAGCGGCGCTGCGCCACCGCCGCCGCCTCGAGGTCGGCGTTGGCGCGCTCCAACTCGGCGGTGCGGGCGCGCACCCGTTCCTCGAGCTCGCCGACGTTCTTCCGGACCCGGCCGACCATGGCGTCGAAGGTCTCGGCGAGCAGGCCGATCTCGTCGGCGCGGCGAATGTTCGAGCGGGCGTCGAGATCGCCGGCGGAGACCCGCGCGGCGGTCGCCGCCATCACCCGCAACGGCCCGACCATCCGCCACACCCCGACGCCGCCGAGGAGGGCGGCGATCAGGCCGATGCCGCCGGTCACCGCCAGGATGCGACGGGAGATCTCCTGCGAGCTCGAGGTCAGCTCGTCGACGTAGACCGAGGAGGCGATGTACCAGTCGTATTCCTTGAAATGCCGCACCCAGGAGATCTTCTCGTAGACGTAGTTGCCCGGGTCGGTCGGCTTGTCCCACATGTAGTGGAGCGGGTGGTCGGCGTCGGCAACCGCTTTCAGCTCGTCGGCGATCGGGGCGCCCGACTTCGGGTCCGAGCGGGTGGTGAACTCCGTCCCCTCGATGTTCGAGTTGGGATGGATGATCATGTTGTCGCCGGCGTCGAAGACGTAGGCGTAGCCGGTCCGCGCGATGCGGATCGAGCGCAGGGCGCGGCGCATGTCGTCGATCGCTTGCTCGCGCCGGCGCACCACGGCGGCGTCGATCTCGTCGAGCCAGGCACCGGCGCCGACGACGAGCCCATATTTCGGCAGATCGCGGAAATAGGACAGCTTGCGCGACGGTTTGGCGGCGCCGACGCGCGTCCAATCGTAGATGGTCGAGCCCTCGCCCTGCTTCCTCGCGATTTCCAACACGCGCGGGATCACCTTCACCCCGGCCTCGTCCTCGATCGTCGAGACGTCGCGGTCGTGCCAGCGCGGATCCGGGTGGGAGAGGATGTGAGCAGCGTAGTCGGAGACCCAGACGTAGTCGTCGTCGGCCCATTTGACCGAGCGCAGCGTCTCCCAGGCGAGGCGGGAGACG
>JAAYVT010000235.1 GCA_012517025.1 Phyllobacteriaceae bacterium
CACCGATCCGGCCGCCTCGGCCTTCGTGTCGGCCAACGCCGGTTCGGGCAAGACCTATGTGCTGACGCGGCGGGTGATCCGCCTTCTGCTCGCCGGCGCCGATCCGGGGCGCATCCTCTGCCTGACCTTCACCAAGGCGGCGGCGGCAAACATGTCGAACAAGGTGTTCGAGACCCTCGGCGCCTGGGCGATCGCCGACGACGCGACCCTGCGCGGCGCCATCGCCGAGAGCGAGGGCGTGGCGGCGGAGACGATCCCGGCGCGTCGGCTCGCCCGCGCCCGCCGTCTCTTCGCCGAGGCGATCGAGACCCCGGGCGGCTTGAAGATCCAGACCATCCACGCCTTCTGCGAGAGCGTGTTGAAACAGTTTCCGCTGGAGGCGGATCTCGGCGGCGGCTTCGAGATCCTGGAGGACCGCGCTCAGCGCGACCTCGTCGCCCGTGCCCGCGAGAGCGTGCTGGTCGAGGCGAGCGCCGCCGGCCCGACCGATCCGCTCGGCCGGGCCCTCGCCGAGGTGCTCGCCGCCGGTGGCGAGGCCGGCTTCGCCAAGGCGCTCGGCACACTGGTGGCGGCGCGAGAGGAGTGGCGGGCGTGGTTGCGCGAGGCCGGCGACGTCGCGGCGGCGATCGCCGATCTCGCCGATCTCCTCGGCGTCGATCTGCGCCTCGACGATGCCGCGCTGGTCGCCGAGATGCTGGTCTCGCCGGAGTTTCCGCCCGCCTTTCTCGCCGAACTCGCCGCGGCCTGGGGCGCGTCGTCGAGCAACGACCAGAAGCAGGCCGAGCGGGCGGCGGTCGCGCGCGACCTCTCGCTGTCGCCCGAGGACCGGCTCGCCGGCTGGCGCGACCTGTTCTTCACCGCCACCGGGCCGCGCAAGAGCTTCGCCACCAAGAAGGTCGCCGACGCCTTCCCCGATCTCGCCGAGCGTGCGGCGCGCGAGACCTCCCGCCTCGACCGTCTCGCCGACGCCCGCGCCGGGCTCGCGACCCTCGCCGCCACCGCCGCGCTGCTGCGTCTCGGCGATCGGGTGATCGGCCGCTACGAGGCGGCGAAGCGGACGCGCTCGGCGGTCGACTTCGACGATCTGGTGGGGCGCACCGCCGATCTCCTGTCGATCCGCTCGGCCGCCGCCTGGGTGCAGTTCAAGCTCGACGAGGGCATCGACCACATCCTGGTCGACGAGGCGCAGGACACCAATCCGCGCCAGTGGCGGATCGTGCGCGGTCTCGCCGAAGAGTTCTTCGCCGGCGAAGGAGCGCGACGCACCGACCGCACCATCTTCGCCGTCGGCGACGAGAAACAGTCGATCTACTCCTTCCAGGGGGCGGCGCCGGAGATCTTCGCGTCGAGCCGCGGCGACTTCGCCATGGCCGCGAAGGGCGCGGCGAAGCCGTTCGAGACCATCGGTCTGAAGATGAGCTTCCGCTCGGTGCCGGCGGTGCTGACGGCCGTCGACGCGGTCTTCGACGACGCCGAGGTGAAGCGGCGGATCCTCTCCGATCCGGCCGACTACATCGCCCACACCGCCTTGCGCGAGCGCGCGCCGGGCCGGGTCGAGGTGTGGCCGATGGAGCTTCCCGAGACGCTCGAGGAGCCGGAGGACTGGACCGCGCCGCTCGATCGGGCGACCACCGCGCAACCGCACATGCGGCTGGCCCGCCGCATCGCCGACGAGATCGCGCACCTCACCGCGCCGGACTTCCGCCTGCCCGGCACCGGCGCCCCGGTCGCCCGTCGCGACGTGCTGATCCTGGTGCGCAAGCGCGGCCCCTTCGTCGACGCGATGAACCGGGTGCTCGGCGAGCGCGGCATTCCGGTCGCCGGTCAGGACCGGCTGCGGCTGACCGACCACGTCGCCGTCCTCGATCTCCTGGCGCTCGCCCGGGCGCTCGCCATGCCCGAGGACGACCTGTCGCTCGCGTGTGCGCTGAAGAGCCCGCTCCTCGGCCTCGACGACGACGACCTGACCACGATCGCGGCGGGGCGCGGCGCGCGCGAGAGCCTCGCC
>JAAYVT010000236.1 GCA_012517025.1 Phyllobacteriaceae bacterium
AAGAGGCGGCGCGGGCGGCGCGTGCGTCGGACTTCGCCCGCTCCACCTCGGTGAAGCAGCGATGGGTGAAGCGCTCGCCGAAGCGATCGAGCGAGCGCTCGATGCGGCGGATGTCGATCAGATCGGATCCGATGCCGAGGATCATCGTCGCTCCCCTCCCCGCCTCTCTTCCGCCCGAAGGGCCGATGCGGGCGTCGCCCTCAGCGGGCGGCGTCCATCAGCCGCCGCATCCCCTTCACCGACGCCTCCAGGCCGACGAAGATCGCTTCGCCGATCAGGAAGTGGCCGATGTTGAGTTCGCGGATCTCCGCCATCGCGGCGATCGGCGTCACGTTGGCATAGGTCAGGCCGTGGCCGGCGTGGACTTCGAGCCCGCACGCGGCGCCGTGACGGGCGGCCTCGGCGAGGCGCAGGCGCTCGCGCTCGGCACCCTCGACGTCGCCGGCGTCGAGCAGGTCGCACCAGCGGCCGGTGTGCAGCTCGACCACCGGGGCACCCATCGCCACCGCCGCGTCGAGTTGGGCGAAATCGGGTTCGACGAACAGCGACACGCGGATGCCGCGCTCGACCAGCCGGCCGATCAGCGGCGCCAAGCGACTCTGCCCGCCGGCGGCGTCGAGGCCACCCTCGGTGGTGCGCTCGGCGCGGCGCTCCGGCACGATGCAGGCGGCGTGCGGGCCATGGCGCAGGGCGATCTCGACCATCTCGTCGGTCGCAGCCATCTCGAGGTTGAGCGGCAGGGCGATCTCGGCCATCAGGCGCTCGATGTCGGCGTCGCGGATGTGGCGGCGGTCTTCGCGCAGATGGGCGGTGATGCCGTCGGCGCCGGCGGCCTCGGCCAAATGGGCGGCGCGCACCGGATCGGGCAGATCGCCGCCGCGGGCGTTGCGGATGGTGGCGACGTGATCGATGTTGACGCCGAGACGGAGCTTCGCGGGATCCGCGGACATGCTGGAACTTCCTCTCGCACGGACGGCTTCGACAAGCGAAACGCGGGGCCGAAAGGCCCCGCTGTCCGCAAGAGATAGGCTCCCGGAGCGGCGGGAGCAAGGCATGGGAGGTTCGCCGGGGCGACGTGTCGCCCGAGGCGCGTCGTCAGATGTTGCGGCTGCCGGGCTTCACGGCCGGGATCGCGGCGAGCTCGGGCGGCAGCGCGTCGGCGGGATAGGCCGGCACCTCGTATTCGGCGAGCGCCACCAGCGGCACGCCGCAATCGGCCTTGCCGGCGGAGCGATCGATCAGACAGGCGACCGCCAGCACCTCGGCGCCGACGGCGCGCAGCGCGGCCACCGTCTCGCGCGAGGAGAGGCCGGTGGTGACGATGTCCTCGACGATGACGACGCGGGCGCCGGGCTTCAATTCGAACCGCCGCAGTCGCATTTCGCCGGCCTCGCGCTCGGTCCACACGGCGGGGACGCCGAGGTGGCGCGCCGTCTCGTAGGCCGGAATGATGCCGCCCATGGCGGGGCCGACCACCGCGTCGATCGGCCCGAGGCCGGCGGCCGTGATCTTCTCGGCGAGTGCCTTGCAGACGATCTCGGTCTTGTCGGGATACTGGAAGACGCGGGCCTTCTGGATGAACACCGGCGAGCGCAACCCCGAGGACAGGATGAAGTGGCCGCTCAAGAGCGCGCCGCAGGACTTGAACACGTCGAGGACTTCGTCGCGGGTCATTCGTCGTCGCTTTCGGAAGAGAAGAGATGGCCGTCGATGTCGCCCGGGAACGCGGGGGTGTCAAGGTGGGAGGGGCGGTCGGCCCGGGCCGCGCGCTCGGATGATCTCTTTTTGTTCCGATTCGGCGTTGCAACCCTGGCGAAAGGGTCTAGTCTTCCGAGGTTGTGGGACGGGCGGTCCGGCGATCCCGGAGGAACGCCGCCGACGGCTCCGCTCTTCGCCACCGAGACGAGACGATCGCACATGGACACCGAAGACACCGAAGAAAAGCCCGCGTCGAGGCGGTCGGTCCGCCGTCGGGCCGACGAAATCAAGCCGTTTCGCTGCAAGAACCT
>JAAYVT010000237.1 GCA_012517025.1 Phyllobacteriaceae bacterium
GCTCGGTTCGAGTGATGGTCGCGGTGAAGCCGGTCGACTTCCGCAAGGGAGCGGACGGTTTGGCGGCTCTGGTGAGGGACGAGATCCGCGCCGATCCGTTCGACGGCGCCATCTACGTGTTCCGGGCGAAACGGGCCGATCGGGTGAAGCTGATCTGGTGGGACGGCACGGGCGTGTGCCTCTACGCCAAGCGCTTCGAGGACGGCAAGTTCCAATGGCCGGCACCGCGCGGTGGGGCGATCCGCCTGACGCCGGCGCAACTGTGGGCGCTCCTCGAGGGGCTCGATTGGCGTCGCGTGCACGACGCCCGATCGGTGCGGACACCGCTCGCGCCGAGTTGATCACCCGAGGGTCCAAGAGCACGCAATCGTCTCGCAACCGATTGACGAATATAGTTGAATCGCGGTCATGGCGACCGATGTTCCGGCTCTTCCCGACGATCCCGAGACGCTGAAGGCGATGCTGCTGGCAGAGCGCGCTCGCTCGGAGCGTCTGGCGCAGATCATCAAGGAACTGCAGCGCCATCGCTTCGGCTGCCGCGCCGAGAGTCTTCCGGAAGACCAGTTGCTGTTGGCGCTCGAAGAGGTCGAGCATGCGCTCTCCGAGGCCGAGGCGATCACCGACGCGGAGGTCGGCTCGAACGGCACGACGAAGAAGGACACGAAGCGCCGCGTGAACCGTGGCGCGCTGCCCGAGCACTTGCCGCGGGTGGAGACGATCGTCGACGTCGAGGACAAGACCTGCCGCTGCTGTGGTGGTGCTCTCCATCCGATCGGCGAAGACAAGGCGGAACGGCTCGACGTGATCCCGGCGCAGTTCCGCGTGCTGGTGGTTCGGCGGCCGAAGTACGCCTGCCGCGCCTGCGAGGAGGTGGTGGTTCAGGCCCCGGCACCGGCTCGGGTGATCGAAGGCGGGCTCCCGACCGAGGCGACCGTCGCCCATGTGCTGGTCGGCAAGTATGCCGACCACCAGCCGCTCTATCGGCAAGCCCAGATCTATGCCCGTCAGGGCATCCAGCTGGATCGCTCGACGCTCGCCGATTGGGTCGGGCGCGCCGCCTGGCTGCTCAGGCCGATCCGCGACCGCCTGTTCGAGGTGCTGAAGACGTCGGAGAAGCTCTTCGCCGACGAGACGACGGCGCCGGTGCTCGATCCGGGACGCGGGACGACGAAGACGGGGCAGCTGTGGGCCTATGCCCGAGATGACCGACCATGGGCCGGCGAGGCACCACCCGGCGTGGTCTACGTCTATGCCCCCGACCGCAAGGCCGAGAGACCGATGACCCACCTCGGCGGCTTCCGAGGTATCCTGCAGGTCGACGGTTATGCGGGCTATCGACCGCTCGCCGAGAAGGGGGCCATCCGGCTGGCACTGTGCTGGGCGCACGTCCGCAGGAAGTTCTACGAGTTGGCCGCCGCCGGCAGCGCGCCGATCGCTGACGAGGCGCTGAGGCGGATCGCCGAGATCTACCACGTCGAGACGTCGATCCGAGGCAAACCGGCCGAGGAGCGCCGGGCCGCGCGGGCTGAGAAGAGCCGGACGCTGGTCGAGAGCCTGAAGACCTGGTTCGACGAGCAGATCGGTCGGATCAGCGGCAAGAGCCGATTGGCAGAAGCGATCCGCTATGCCCTGACGCGCTGGAAGGGCCTGACCCTGTTCCTCGACGACGGTCGGGTCGAGATGGACAACAACACCGTCGAGCGCTCCATCCGCCCCTTGGCTCTGACGCGAAAGAACGCGCTTTTCGCCGGATCCGATGGTGGCGCCGATCACTGGGCGGTCGTTGCCTCCCTGATCGAGACCTGCAAGCTCGCCGGCGTCGAGCCACAGGCCTACCTCACTGACGTGCTCACCAGGATCGTCGCCGATCACCCCAACAGCCGTATCGACGAACTGCTGCCGTGGGCATACGCCACGCCGACGCCTGTCGCCGCCGTGGTCTGAGAACGACGCTTACACTGTATCGGCGCCCACGTCCGCATGTTCCGCGTCCGCGACGGGGCTCCCTTGGCCGATCAGCACGTCGACCTGACGCAACTTGGCGATGATCTCTTCCGGTTGATGACTGTGTTTCGGCGTGGAACCCGGCCCCGCCACGGCCCTCACCCCACTTCTGCCCCCTTGAGGCGGAACAGCCGCGCCCATCCCTCCAGGTCCTGCAGCATGAGGGCGGCCGTAGCCGCGGCCTCGGCGCCGAGTTCCTGGGAAGCGAGCGGGCGGGCCATATCGAGCCGCTCGATGTGCGTTCTGGCGCGGTGCAGGGCCGAAAGCATGTGCTTCGACTGTTCGGCCAGGAGCTGCAACTCCGTATAGGACCGAATGCCGACGAACGCGGCGGAGACGCCGGGAAGCACGGTCGCCAGCCAGCCGCTCAGGATGGCGATTGGCGGAAGTTCGATCCAGTGCGAAAAGACCAGTTTGGCGACGACGGCGACCATAATCGCGAAGAAGATATAGATGCCGAGTTGTTCGAGCCGCTGACCGGCGGCTTCACTCACCCGGTGGCGCATAACGTGGTAGTCGATCTGGCTGAGGATGAGATCGTCGAGCACCGCCTGCCGGGCGACGTCCTTCGACGTCGGCGTCAAAGCGCCGTGCGGAAACGGCGCGGCGCGACGTTCGGCGGCGAACAACCAGGCGACCCAGGCGGCTCGGTCGAGCGGTGCGCCGTCCTCTTCGCCGATCAGGTCTTCGACCGCGGTGAACGGCAGCTCCCAGCCTATCGGCGCCAAAACCTGCTGTTTACGGCAGAGTTCGGCGAGAAGCCGGTATTCAATCGAGCGTTCGTGCCAGTCGTGCCGGCGCACATAGGCGACCAGCGCGAGAATAAGGCTGAGGAAGGCGAATTCGGCAGTGGCGAAGACCGTGGCGATGGCGTGGGCGAGCGGATCGGACAGATAGTGGGCGGGACCCAACAGCGAAACGACTAGCGCGGTGGCGCCGGCGACGAGCGACAACGTGGCGAACAGGAAGACCCAGACATAGGACGAGCGGTAGCGCGCCGCATATTCGCTAGAGCGGCCGTCCGGAAGGACGTAGCGATCGTGCCAATGGCGCGCCGGCTCCTCGACTGGGCACCGCAGCGGCGGAAACGTCGACGAATCTCCGGCCATCCGACGGATCAGCGCCGAATAGGCCCGCCACGGCCACCGGGACGGCCGCTCGACCTCGGCGAAGTGATCCTCGTGCGGGCTGAAGAGATCCCTCTTGAACAAGTCGGCGAGGCGTCCGACGAAATCGTGGTGATGACGGCGCAGATGCGACGGCGGCATCACCAGACGGTCGAGATGGTCGCGTAAGCTTGAGGCCCAATCCAGCGCGACCGGTTTCGGGTGGGTCAGGTCGAGGCTTTCGGCGATGAAGCGCGGCACCACGTCTTCGCTGGCATGGATCCAGACGACCGGTGTTCCGGTGGCGGCGGCGAAATGCAAGGTGTCACTGGTTCCTCCCGGGCCTTTGCCCGGTTTGCCGTCCCAGACCGCGATCAGGATATCCGACAGACGCGCAACCAGCCGCCCAACCGCCTCGTAGGAGCGGCTTTCGAGATCCCCCCGCGCGCCATCGAGGACGAAGCGATCCTCGCCGGCGGCTCGCAAGAGCTCCCGGAGAGTCGTTCGATCGGCCTCCGAGGCGAAATCGCACGCATATTCGTCCGGTTCGAACGGCATCGGTATGTACAGATGATAGCCCAGGTCGAAGGCTGCCTTTGCAGCAATCTGATCGGAGCCAACAGCGAGCGGGCTCAAGAAGCGCAAGACCGCCTTGCCGTCGGCCTTGACGTAGGCTCGCCCGACGACTGAGTTTGCGGCAAATGCCGCCATTTCGTCGCGCACAAGTGCCAAAACCTCCCCGATTTGCCGCTCGACACGGCCGATGTGCGCAGGTTCGATATCGCGTGCGCCGGTGATGCCGACGCGCATGGCAAGGATGGGACGAGGGTAACGCACGATGGACATTCGAAAGGCTCCACCCAGTAGTTCCTCCCTCTTGTCACAACCGCGCTATAATGGCCAGACGCAAGGCTCTATGCACGGCGGAGTTGCCAAGGTCCGCGCTCCAAAAGAATAGCCTAAACACCGCGGTCGAGGCATCCGGTTCTATTGTTGCGGACTGGCAGAGTGATGCCAAGGGTTGCAAGGCCGCTGCGCTGACGACGCTCTAAAAGCCGGGACAACGAGTGCAGTGGTTAAAGTTGTTACGAGATTTAGCCCACTCAGATGATCTCCTCGGGCGGAAGAAAGGGCTCAAGGTGGAACAATTTGTTGCGATGAAGGAAGATTGACTGGTTTGGCGCTATTGGAATGCGTCACAACGCGGTGGATCGTGGGTCGATCGGACCTGCGTCGAACACCCCGGCGCAGAACACGGATTTGTCCGGCGATTGGGTCAGACGCACGCTTCATGCCCGTTGTTATGGGGAGCTTTTCTTCTCACAATATTGCAACCGGGTGCACCGCGTTCTGCGGACCGCGGCGGATTTCATTTAGGCGTCGATGGACTGTCGCGACGCCGATGCCGAGTTCCTTCGCGATGGCGGTTGGCCCATTCCCATCCGCCGCGAGGCGAGTCACCTCATCCGATACCGAAAGCCGACGTCGCCCTTTGTACTTCCCCTCGCGCTTCGCCTTCGCAATACCCTCCATCTGGCGCTCACGACGCAGACCCGTCTCGAACTCGGCGAAGACGGCGAGCATGCCGACGAAGGCACGGCCGGCCGCAGAACCGGTGTCCACGGGCTGCTCGATGCACCTGAGCGACGCGCTCTTCTTTTCCATCTGACGGACGATGTCGGCGAGATCGGCGACGGAACGGGCGAGGCGATCGAGACGGACCACCACGAGTTCGTCGCCCTCACCGAGGATGGAGAGAACCTTGCGCAGTTCTTCCCGCCCCTCGGTCGTGGTGCCGCTCTTCTTCTCGAGGAAGCTTGCGATGCACCCTGCCCGCTCCAAGGCCTCGGACTGAATGCTCAGGTCCTGATCGGTGGCGCTCACTCGCCCATAACCGAACCGCTTGCCCATTGCGCTTCCCCAGAGATCTATCAATAGGATCTAAAGATCAAATTAGTACCGATCAAAATCTAATTCAAGGCTCTATTGATAGCCTTCTGGAGCCTTGAGGCTATCACTCCGGGGCTCGCGATAGGGCATACCCTTTTGAGAGCCGCACTGCGGTAGTGACCATAATTCAGCAGAATTGGATGACTGGCACCTAAGTTCGTTGACCGCGTGACGGCTGTGGGCGGTCCGACAGGCACTTATCCCTGCAATTTGGCAAAGCGCGCCTTTCGACAATTTCAGCGGGTAGCTAGAGTGAATGCAGCAGATCGCACTATGCAGCGAGGTTGGCCGCGGTCCGATGCCAAAGGTCTCCACGTCAGCGGCTTCCCGTGTCCCTCAGGTTCCTCGCAATGCCAGCGACGAGCATGAATTTTCCGTGCTCGGGTCGCGTCCTTTTGAGCACTTCGCCCGCGCGCTTCACGAAGCTCAACCCGACATCTACGGCTCGCACCTCTATGGCCCCGACGGACAGGGTCAGTATGGTGCTGACCATATTGCATTTCATCGCAACGAACCTGCGCCCTGGCTCGAAGTCGGCCAGAGCAAAGCACATCGCAGTTTCGGCCAATCAAATATACGAAGCGCTGCGAAGGAATTTACCGACCATTGGGACACCCACTGGCACGACAAGAACGTCCGTCGGTTCATTCTGTTCGTTGGGTGTGCCATCAAATCACGAAATGCAGGCGACGAGATCATAAGGCTGAATAACGAATTCGCAAAGCTTGGCGTCGAACTGCTGGTCTGGGACGCAAACGCAATCTATGACCGCATTCTATCTGCCCCAGCGGTTGTGCGCGCGCACCTCGGCCAAGACTGGTACTCGAAACTATTCGGGGAACCCGTTGGGCCATTCACGGGAATAGTGCGAGACCTCCAGCGCGGCGATCGGAGCGCCTTGGCAGTCGGCGGATTTGTTGCACGGCTCAATCAGGCCGAAGGCGCGGAAATCAACGAGCTGCGGCGCCGCGCTCGACTTGGCGAAAGCGCCGCGGTGATCGCTGAGATCGAAGAGATGCTCGCGAGCCCATTGGCCGGAGCGACAGCACCTGTGGTGCAAGCAGAACAGAGGCGTGTGCTCGCCGGATTGTTGATCAGACGCGACCCTGCCCGCGCTCGAAGTTTGCTGGATGAGGCCGACGGGCTTGACGGCACATCGGAGCGTTTACGACACATCTTACTCCTGGA
>JAAYVT010000238.1 GCA_012517025.1 Phyllobacteriaceae bacterium
AGGATCCGCGGCTGCAGGACGATGCCGAGCCCGGCCAGCGCCGCCACCCGCACCGCCTGTCCGCTGTCGACCGTCACTTTGCGCGGCGGTGAAACCTGCACCTCCTCGCCGTCGTGAGCGAAACGCCCGCGCGACCGCGCCGACGGCGCGAAGGCGACGCTGTCGTGACGATCGAATTCGGAGGGGTGCGTCGGCGTCCCGCGACGGGCGAGGTCGGACGGGGCGGCCACCACCGCCATGCAGTAAGGCCGCAACGGCCGGGCGATCATGCCGCTCTCGGCCAGCCGGCCGATGCGGAAGGCGACGTCGAAGCCCTCCTCGACCAGATCGACGCTGCAATCGGTCAAGGTCAGATCCAATTCGACCTCCGGCGCGAGTTCCCGGTAGGCGGCGAGCGCCGGCCTCGGCGCCGAAGGTCGTCGGCGCGGTGACGCGCAGGCGGCCGCGCACGCGGGTGCGCTGCAACTCGGCCGCCTCCTCGGCCGCCGCCACCCGATCGAGAATGTCGCGGCACTGCTCGAGGTAGCTCGCGCCGAATTCGGTCAGGCTCCGACGCCGAGTGGTGCGGTGGAGGAGCCGGGTGCCGAGACGGTCCTCGAGCGCGGCGAGGTGTTGACCGACCATCGCCCGCGACAGCCCGAGGTCGTCGTCTGCGACGTCGGTCGGGCCGAGGAGGTCGAAGCGGCGTTCGCGCGGATCGCCGACGCGCACGGCGCGATCGCCGGGCTGTTCGCCAACGCCGGCGTGCTCGGCGCCTCCAAGCCGCTCGCCGAGACCGATCCCGCCGATTTCGACGGGCCGATCGCCACCAATCGCCTCGGCACCTTCCTCACCCTGCGCGCCCGTCTACCGCGCATCGAGGGCGGCGCCGGGGTGGTCGACGCCTCTTGCACGGTCGAAGCGGTGATGCCGGCGGCCGGCGCCCACGCGGCGAGCAAGGGCGCCGTCGTCGCGATGACGCGGACCTTCGCCATGGAGCAGGGGCCGCGCGCCGCGCCGCGCATGCCCCACTCGGCCGCAACGGCATGCCCGAGGACGTCGCCGGGACCGTCGCCTGGCTGTTGTCGGACGACGCCCGGTTCGTCACCGGCCAGACCATCGCCGTCGACGGCGGTTTCACCCTCGCCGGCCCACGCCTCTGACGACGACGGAGCGACCGCAGGCGGCCGTGGCGATCCACGGCCGCCAGCCGCGTCCCCCGAAGTCGCCTCGAAGTATTCGGATACCGAATCCTCACAGTCGGCGACGCGGTCCGCGAAGACGGTCTCGCCGTCGCTCCACCACCATTTCGACGACGTCCATTTCTCTCGCAACCATCATTCATATGAGAAGATTGCGCTGCAACATAAAGTCTGCGTCAAAACGTCTTCGGCGCGAATACATGTGCTAAAGATCAATTTCGCGGCATTGCCCGACCTTCGTCGCAGGTCTAGCGTCCCCTCAGGGTACTTTCGTCGACATCAGGCGATATCGACGCACGCTTCGACCGTCGTACCCCGAACATTCGTCGACGAAGAGGCGCGGATGATTTCCGCGTCGGGGCAAACTTGTAATAAAAACAACGATCTTCTTCGACCCGTTCCAGAAAGATACGGCGAGCGTAATCAGGGGGTAATACGATGAACTTGTTGGTTGCTCTGGCCGTCAGCATCACAGTGCTGGTGATCGGTTGGGTCTATGTTTCGCTCGGCATCCCCGGTCTGGGTCTGGTGGTGTGGGCCGGCGTCATCGGGTGGGGGTCGTTCTATGCCGCCGGCGGCGGGCTC
>JAAYVT010000024.1 GCA_012517025.1 Phyllobacteriaceae bacterium
GCATCGACGGCGGCGTGCGCCTCGAACTCGCCGGTCTCGACGATCTCTGCGACGTCGGCGGTCTCGCCGAGGGGCTGTTCGGAGCCGGGGTGAACCTCGTTCACGTCGTCGACGGCCGGGCCGGGCTGAGCCGGGTCGCGGCGGTGCGCGACGGTGCCGTCGTCGGCGTGCTGTTCGTCGCCCGTGAGCCGGTCGAGGCGTCGCGCGACTGGCTCGCCGGCCGTTTCGCCGAGCCGGTGCTGCCGGCGAGCGAGGCGGTGGCGTTGCTCGCCGGTCGCCCCGCCGGCGCCCGCGCCGATCCCGGCCGGCGCGTCTGCACCTGCTACGGCATCGGCGTCAATCAGATCCGCGCCGCCGTTCTCGACGGTTGCTCGACCGTCGAGGCGGTCGGCGACCGTCTGAAGGCCGGCACCAACTGCGGCTCCTGCCGGCCCGAGATCGTCCGCATCGTCGCCGACACGCTCGCCGAGATCCCGCCGGCGGAGGCGGCCGAATAGCTTCATGCGGCCATCCGCATGCGACTGGCCCCGGTCGATCGCTCGGCCGGGGCCTCTTTTCTTCGCGTCGCGACGGGCCGGGCAGGGGGCTCAGCCGGCCCGCGCCGCCGCCACCGCCTTGCGCTTGGCGCGGGTGCGGAACCAGCCGATCGTCTTGCGGATGGTGACGTAGAACACCGGCGTCAGGAACAGACCGACGAAGGTCACGCCGATCATCCCGTAGAGCACCGCCGTGCCGATCGCCTGCCGCATCTCGGCGCCCGGACCGACGGCGAAGGCCATCGGCACCACGCCGAGAATGAAGGCGAAGGCGGTCATCAGGATCGGCCGCAACCGCAGCCGACAGGCCTCGATCGCCGCCTTGACCGGCCCCTGACGGTTCTGGATCTCGTGCGCCGAGGCGAACTCGACGATCAGGATCGAGTTCTTGGCGGCGAGACCGATCAGCACGATCAGGCCGATCTGGGTCAGGATGTTGTTGTCCATGCCCCGGAACCAGACCCCGAGAAGCGCCGCCCCGACCGCCAGCGGCACGATCAGGATGATCGCCAGCGGCAACGCCCAACTCTCGTACTGCGCGGCGAGCAGCAGGAACACGAACAGCACCGACAGCGCGAAGATCGGCGCCGCCGAACCGCCGGCGATCTTCTCCTGATAGGCGAGCTCGGTCCATTCGAAGCCGGTGCCCTGCGGCAGCACCTGACGGGCGATCTGTTCCATCCGGTCGATCGCCGCGCCGGAAGAGACACCCGGCCCCGCCTGTCCCTGCAGCGGGATCGAGGTGTACATGTCGTAGCGCTGGATCAGCGACGGTCCCGACACCTCGCGCACCGTGACCAGCGTACCGAGCGGTACCAGGGCGCCGTTCGACGAGCGCACCTTGACCCGGGTCAGATCCTCCTCGGTCAGCCGGAACTCCGCGTCGGCCTGCGCGCGGACCTGATAGACCCGCCCGAAGGCATTGAAGTCGTTGATGTAGGCCGAGCCGAAGTTCTGTTGCAGGGCATCGAAGATCGCGCCGATCGGCACGTTCAGCATCTGCGCCTTGGTGCGGTCGACGTCGAGCCACACCTGCGGCGTCGAGGCGGTGAAGGTGGTGAAGACGCGGCTGAGCAGCGGATCCTTCGCCGCCATCCCCATCATCTGATAGGTCAGGCCGAGGATGCGGCGCATGTCGGCCGAATCCTTCTCCTGGATCTGCAGCTTGAAGCCGCCCTGGTTGCCGAGGCCGCGCACCGGCGGCGGTGGCACCGCGATGGTGAACGCCTCCTGCATCGGCGCCAGCGCCTTCATGATGTCGCCGACGATCGCCTGCGCCGTCCGCCCCTTCGGCAACCGTTCGTCGAACGGCTTGAACGGCGTGAACAGCACCGCGCCGTTCGACGACGGAGTGAAGGTGGAGGCGTTGATGCCGGCGATCTCGACCGTCGCCTGCACGCCCTCGATCTTGCGTACCCGCTCGCCGGCCTCCGCCACCGCCGCCTGGGTGCGGCTGAGCGAGGCGCCGTCGGGCAGCTGCACGATGACGAAGGCGTAGCCCTGGTCCTGCGACGGGATGAAGCCGGTCGGCAAGATCCGGGCGAGCCACAACGTTCCGGCGATCAGGCCGACGTAGACGAGGAGCGCCACCAGCTTCCAGCGCACGCACACCCCGACCGCCACCGCC
>JAAYVT010000239.1 GCA_012517025.1 Phyllobacteriaceae bacterium
CGCCCGTCCGAGCCATCGCGTCATCGGTCTGTCGCTGATCCTGGCGCGCGGGCGGACGGTTCTCGTCGCCGACACCTCGATCACTGAGCTGCCGAGCGGCGAGGAGCTCGCCGACATCGCGGAAGAAGCCGCCGGCGCGGCGCGCCGTCTCGGCTACGAGCCGCGGGTGGCGCTGCTCGCCTATTCGAACTTCGGCCAGCCGCCGGGCGTGCGCACCGCGTCGGTGAAGGAGGCGGTGGAGATCCTCGACCGCCGCCGCGTCGATTTCGAATACGACGGCGAGATGTCGGCCGACGTGGCGCTCGATCCGGCCAAGATGGCGGCCTACCCGTTCTGCCGCCTCAAGGGACCGGCGAACGTGCTGATCATGCCGGCGATCCACGCCGCGACCATCGTCACCGGCATGCTGCGGATCCTCGGCGGCTCGACGGTGATCGGGCCGCTCTTGGTGGGTCTCGACAAGTCGGTGCAGATCGTGCCGCTCGGCGCGCGCGACGCCGATCTGGTCAACATGGCGGCGCTCGCCGCCTACGACATCAACGGGTGAGAAGCGGTCGTCCCTTCGCGAGTGCGAAGGGACGACGAAGAGCCCCACCGGAGCGTTTCGAAGACCTGAATTCTCCTATATTTTCATATTTATAGATGGAATTTTCGTCTAACCATCGCCCGAGTTAGACACTTTCTGTTCGCGCTTTTCCCCGAGCGATGCCCCGACGCGCTTCATCGCCGCCGTGGCGAGGCGCGCCCGATCGACCTCGTCGATGTAGCGCTGGGCTTCCTTGAGCGAATGACCGGTGATCGACATGATCTCCGGCGCCGAACATCCGGCTTCCGCGAGCCGGCACGTCGTGCTCTTGCGCAGACCATGAGCCGTGCAGTCGGCAGGCAAACCGGCGGCATCGGCAGCCTCTTTGACGAAGACCGAGAACGCCGAACCACCATACGGCTTGCCCCTCGCCGTCACGATGAAGAGCAATTGTCCGTCGGGGACAGTGTCGAGCGACGCCCGCAGTTCCGGGGTGATCGGCGGCTTCATCTCCTTGCCGGTCTTCGATTGACGAATGACGATGCGCCCATCCACGATGTTGTGACGCCCCATCAGGCGGACGTCCCTCGAGCGCTGACCGGTGTGAATGAGAAGATCGAACGCCAACCGCTGCTTCGTTCCGACCGTCCAGTGGGATTCGAACTTCGCAATCTCGGCTTCGGTCCAGCGCCGATACGCCCCTTCGATCTCTTCCTTCTTGAACTCCTGCACCGGGTTGGTCTCGATCCAGTCGAGCCGAACCGCCATGGCGAGCAACTGACGCAGCAGCGTGAGGAGCCTGTTGTGATCCGACGGGCGGTCACGCCATGTGTTCAAGAGAGCATCGACGTGACGGCGGCGCATCTCCGGCACGAGACGATGCCCATGCTCGTTCTGCAACCAAGCGACGAGCCGGCGATAGCCGCGCTGGGTATCCGGCGCGAGACGAGCGAAGGCACGATCGGCGAGGTATCTCGTCGTCAGATCGCCGATGCTCTTCGCGACGATCTTCGACGCGCCGATCGGTGGCTTCTTCGCCGTGTCCGTCGCCGCGGCATGAGCCGACATGAACTCCGGCGACCACGGCACTCCCGGCAACGCGACCGCCGGAAGACCCGGACAACGCGTGTAGTACCGCGCCTTGCCATGGCGATCGACGTAAGCCTTGACGTATTTCGGGAGCCGCTTCGGTCTATGCATCAAACGTCGTCCCAGGTTGACGATCTCTCCTCTCCATCGGTCGGAAGGGCTTCGATCGCCCTGTCGAGATCGCGGATGCTCCAGAGTTTGATCGACCCGAAGAGCCGCGGACGCGGCATTGCACCGTCGCGAACCATCTGATCGAAGATCCCCGCGGACACCGCGAGATACTCCGCGGCGGCAGGGCGGCGCAGGAGCGCCGGCGTGACCTTCGCCAGGAGTACTTCCTTCGGACGAGGCTTCGGAGCCGATGTCTTCTTCCGAGGATCCGCAGATTTGCCCGATGCCGCCGCGATCGCCGCCGCCGCGTCGTCCAAGTGATCGCCGGCGTCGGTTCTCACGCCCGAGGAAGGAACCGCAGTCTCATCGAGAACCTGCGGTTCGGCTTGGTCTGATGAATGCGGCTTCACCGCAACTCGCGATCCTACGCCGACCGACGGTCTACGACGCGGAGCCGACCGTCGATCGGCGTAGCACAGCTACCAACCTCCCCCGCGCGGGCACCCTTCGTGCGAAGAGAACCGTTCCCACCCCAGAAATTCTGAAATGGACGCGCCGATTGTGCAGCTGATTCGATTCAGAATCCAGCTGTTTCAGATATCGATGCTGTTACGGGATGCAGATCCAGCGGTCTTGTGCGACTGCCGATGTCAGAAAAGGACATCATATGCTGTCAACATTGAATCCATAGACGCGACCCGCGCGACTTCGCGAAGGTATTGGCTGTCAACATTGGGCGCTCTAGCCTCATGGTCCGGTGGCGATCGTTGTCAACATTGAAACCGTTCGCGCGGGTCGAAGCGTTGCCCAGGATGGCGCCCTCCCCCAGCGGGCGGCGTTGCGCCGCCCGCCGAGGCGTCAAAACGACGTCATTCAGACGTCGAAATGACGTCGAAAAAACTTTTCTTTGAAATTTATGATTTATTTTCAATAGCTTGAGTTCGCACGACAGATCCTTTCGCATTCGATGCCGAACGTCATGTTGGCGGCTCGAGTCTTGACGTCACAGCTGATGAGCTGTGACGTCGACGTTCTCGCCTTGCGATTACGTCGACATAGATAAAAACCGACTAGTATGACCGCAGACCTCCATGTTGTACCTTGCTTCGAACAGCTCGATCCTCTTGCTGCGGAGGATCTTCATGTCTGCTCAGTTCGTTCATATAGAAG
>JAAYVT010000240.1 GCA_012517025.1 Phyllobacteriaceae bacterium
CAAGGGGATCAGGGGCGCGCCACGCGACGCGCTCGTCGCCGACCTGTCCTCTCCCGAGACGAGAGGAGCCGCATTCGGCCTGCGGCAATCGCTCGACACCATCGGCGCCTTCGTCGGCCCGTTGTTGGCGATCGTCCTGATGTGGGCTACGGCGAACAGCTTCCACGCCGTCTTCTGGTGGGCCGTCGTGCCCGGCTTTATGGCGCTCGGTCTCATTCTCTTCGCCGTCCACGAACCGGAGCGACCCCAGACACTGCGCCGCGTGCGGAATCCGCTCGCCATCGTCGAACTGCGACGTCTCGGGCGTGCCTATTGGATGGTGGTCGCGGTCGCGGCCGTCTTCACGCTCGCCCGCTTCAGTGAGGCCTTCCTGGTCCTACGAGCGCAGAACGTCGGCCTCCCGATCGCGCTCGTTCCGGCCGTCATGGTGGTGATGAACTTCGTCTATGCGGCTGCGGCGACCCCGGCCGGTATCGTTTCGGATCGCCTCGGTCGCTCGGGGATCCTGTTCTTCGGCTTCGGCATGCTGATCGTCGCCGACGTCGTTCTCGCGCTCGTGCCGTCGCTTCCAGGCCTCGCCATGGGTGTCGCGGCGTGGGGCCTTCACATGGGGCTCACGCAAGGGCTTCTGACGACGTTGGTCGCCGACACCGTACCGCCGGAACTGCGCGGCACGGCCTTCGGCGCGTTCAACTTCGTCTCTGGTCTCGCCATGCTCGCCGCGAGCATCATCGCCGGCGCCTTGTGGGACGGAGTCGGGCCGGCCGGCACCTTCCTGGCGGGAGCGGCGTTCACGGCTGTCGCGATGGTGGGGCTTCTCGTCGTCCGAGCGAACCAGAGAGAAGAGGCCGTATGAAGCTGCTTCGCGATTTCCGGGTCTTTTTTCTCGCCGTTCGAGGTTATACAGCGTCGCTGTTGGCGGTGTTCGTCGTCGCGGGCGGTCTCCAATTCGTGCTTTTGGCCCGCCTGTCCCCGGTCTTCGCCGTGATCGGGCATGAACCGCTCCGGCGTCTCATCGACGCGGATGTCGGCACCTCCACTCCGGCAGCGACCAGGTCGTCGGCGCCTGCGAGCAACGATGCCGCCGCGGCGACCGTCACGAGTTCCACTTCAACGCAGCCTGCATGATCAACGTTGCCCAGTTTCTGCCGGGTCGAGTGATCGCCCTCACAGAAGTTGGTAGGGCAATGCCCCCCGCGGGGTCTGGTGATCATACACCAAGCAGTAATCGCGGGGTCCGCGCCGACGATGCCGAGACGTTTGCCGCCAAGATCATAGGCGACCGGGAGGTGACTGGGTTTGGCAACCTCTCCAGCATGCGTTGCCGCCTGTGTCTGTCCCTGCAGTCTGTGTCACCCGGCGCGCATGACCTGCCCGGCGGCCGAGCGCAGGCTCCGAACCGACGGATTCCCACATCAACCGCCCTCGGTGGCTCCCCGGTTGCCCATCGCAAGTGCGTGGAGCCGTTTGGCGGCAGCGGGCTCACGTTCGGCAAGATCGATCATGGCCGACAATGCCGCGAGGACGATGGTCTTCTTCGAGGCTTTCGGGTGCTCCTTGCGTACCGCTGCTAAAAGCTCCTCGGCATCGGTGTAGTAAAACGAAAGCCGTGCGACAGATCGTTCCAAATCTGCAATATCCGTCTGATCCATAGGAAGCCGTCCCTCTGGCTAACTCGCCTGAACACGCCGAGCCGAAGACTAGATGCCTTTTGCTTCCGCGCAAAGAGGCTTCGCCTGAACTGCGTGGTGGAGCGTGCGGCTAGGCTCTTGGGTCAAAATTGCGGGCGGGCTGTGCGAAATTCAGGAGTTTCGCATAATGCTGATGTGTTTGGTTCTCTGCTTCTGCACGCAAATGGCCCACCCCACGGACTGCCCGTTTCCAGAGTGTTCCGGTTTCTCGTGAGCTTTCGCTGTCGACGCCCAGCGGCCAATCACCAACCGCTGTCGTGCACGGAATTGCCCGGTCCTCCGGGAGAGCCGGTCCGACCCCCGCTCTG
>JAAYVT010000241.1 GCA_012517025.1 Phyllobacteriaceae bacterium
CGCCCGACTTCGTCGTGCCGGCGGCGACCCCGGCCGCCGTCCCCGCGCCGGCTCCGTCGCGGCGGCCGGCCGACGAGCGGGCCGCGCTCCTCGCCGCGATCGCGGCGGAGGACGGCAATCTCACCCGCACCGCCCGCCGGCTCGGCATCGCCAAGAGCACGCTCTACGAGAAGCTCAAGCGCCACGGCATCGACCGCGGCGCCATCGAGACGCTCGGCCCGACCGACTGATCCACCTCTCCCACCGCGTTCGCACCGCCCCGTCGCGTCGGCCTCGACACGGCGGCGCCGGCGTTCGTTCGTGCGTCGGCGCCCCGTCCGGGCGTCCGGCCGACCGTCCGGCAGCGCCTGTTGCGGACGCGAACCGGACGTCCCTCGGACGCGAAGACGATCCCGCCCCATCCCGAAAAATCCTTATTCGTCAGAGGTGAGCCTCCTCCGGAGAAGTTGGTACGGGGCTTGCGGATCTCTTCGGCGACGGGGGGACCCACCTCCGTCGACAAAAAGGACGTACGGAGGAAACAGTGGGACACCAGCACATCCCCGTCCAGGTGATGGGCATCGACGCCGGCGGCACGATGACCGACACCTTCTTCGTCAGGGCCGACGGACGTTTCGTCGTCGGCAAGGCGCAGTCGAACCCGGGCGACGAGTCGCTCGCCATCTTCAACTCTTCGGTGGACGCGCTCGCCCACTGGAGCCGCGAGGTCGACGACGTCTATCCGGAGCTCGTCACCTGCGTCTATTCCGGCACGGCGATGCTCAACCGCATCCTGATGCGCAAGGGTCTCGACGTCGGGCTGATCTGCAACAAGGGCTTCGAGCAGATCCACTCGATGGGCCGGGCGCTGCAGAGCTATCTCGGCTATGCGCTCGAGGACCGCATCCACCTCAACACCCACCGCTACGACGAACCGCTGGTGCCGGTCTCCCGCACCCGCGGCGTCACCGAGCGCACCGACGTGCAGGGCAACATCGCCATCCCGCTGCGGGTGGAGGAGGTGCGCCGCGCCGTCCGTGAGCTGGTGGCGATGGGCTCGCAGGCGATCGTGATCTGCCTGCTCCAGTCGCACAAGAACGAGGCCAACGAGCAACTCGCCCGCGACGTCGCCAAGGCCGAACTCGCGGCGATCGGCTCCGACATCCCGGTCTTCGCCTCGGTCGACTACTACCCGTCGCGCAAGGAGAGCCACCGGATGAACACGGTCATCCTGGAGGCCTACGGCGCCGAACCCTCGCGCCAGACCCTGAAGAAGGTCTCCGACCGCTTCAAGGACCACGGCGCCAAGTTCGACCTGCGCGTCATGGCGACCCACGGCGGCACCATCTCCTGGAAGGCCAAGGAGCTCGCCCGCACCATCGTGTCGGGTCCGATCGGCGGCGTCATCGGGTCGAAACTGCTCGGCGAGGCGCTCGGTCACGAGAACGTCGCCTGCTCCGACATCGGCGGCACCTCCTTCGACGTGGCGCTGATCACCAAGGGCAGCTTCGCGATCAAGTCGGATCCCGACATGGCCCGCCTCGTCCTGTCGCTGCCCTTGGTGGCGATGGACTCGGTCGGCGCCGGCGCCGGCTCCTTCGTCCGGCTCGACCCTTACTCGAAGTCGATCAAGCTCGGACCGGATTCGGCCGGCTACCGGGTCGGCACCTGCTGGCCGGAGAGCGGGCTCGACACGGTCTCGGTGTCCGACTGCCACGTCGTGCTCGGGTACCTGAACCCGAACAACTTCCTCGGCGGGGCGATCAAGCTCGACGTCGAGCGGGCGCGTCGGCACATCAAGGAGCAGATCGCCGATCCGCTCGGCCTCTCGGTCGAGGACGCGGCCGCCGGCGTCATCGAGTTGCTCGACCTGACGCTGTCGGAATACCTGCGCGCCAACATCTCCGCCAAGGGCTACAACCCGGCCGACTTCACCTGCTTCTCCTACGGCGGCGCCGGTCCGGTCCACACCTATGGCTACACCGAGGGTGTCGGCTTCAAGGACGTGGTGGTGCACGCCTGGGCGGCCGGCTTCTCGGCCTTCGGCTGCGCCTGTGCCGACTTCGAATATCGCTACGACAAGTCGGTCGACCTCGGCGTCGCGCAGTTCGCGGCGGAGGAGGCGAAGATCGCCGCCTGCGAAACGCTGCAACAGGCGTGGTCGGAGCTGGCGCTCAAGGTGATCGACGAGTTCGTCATCAACGGCTTCAAGGCCGAGGACGTGCTGCTGATCCCCGGCTACAAGATGCAGTACATGGGCCAGCTCAACGATCTCGAGATCGTCTCGCCGGTCACCACGGCCGCCACCGCCGCCGACTGGGACGCCATCGTCGAGGCCTTCGAGACCACCTACGGCCGCGTCTACGCCTCCTCGGCGCGCTCGCCCGAACTCGGATTCTCGATCACCGGCGCCATCCTGCGCGGCACCGTCGTCACCCAGAAGCCGGTGCTGCCCGAGGACCCGGACGCCGGTCCGGTTCCGCCGGAAGAGGCGCGTCTCGGCCACCGGCCGTTCTACCGCCACAAGACCTGGGTCGACGCCACCTTGTGGAAGATGGAGGCGCTCAAGGCCGGCAATCACATCGTCGGTCCGGCGATCATCGAATCCGACGCGACGACCTTCGTCGTCCCCGACGGCTTCGAGACCTTCGTCGACAAGCATCGCCTGTTCCACCTCAAGGAAGTGAAGTGAGGACCCGACCCATGAACCAGAGCAACATGCACAAGGGGATCGGTGGCGCTCCCTTCGCCGACCTTCTGAAGACCGGTCAGACGCTGAAGCAGTTCCGCGACGGCATCATCGAACGGACGCAGAAGACCGGCCACTACAACGGTCTCGACAAGCTGGAGCTGCGCGACAGCGACCCGATCGGTTACGAGAAGCTGTTCTCCAAGCTGCGCGGCGGCCTCGTCCATGCCCGTGAGACGGCCAAGAAGATCGCGGCGAGCCCGATCGTCGAGCAGGAGGGCGAACTCTGCTTCACCCTCTACAACGCCGCCGGCGACTGCGTCCTGACCTCGACCGGCATCATCATCCACGTCGGCACCATGGGCGCCGCGATCAAATACATGATCGAGAACGACTGGGAGACCAATCCGGGCATCGATCCGGGCGACATGTTCACCACCAACGACTGCGCCATCGGCAACGTCCACCCCTGCGACATCGCCACGATCGTGCCGATCTTCTGGGAGGGCAAGTTGATCGGCTGGGTCGGCGGCGTCACCCACGTCATCGACACCGGCGCGGTCACCCCGGGCTCGATGTCGACCGGTCAGGTCCAGCGCTTCGGCGACGGCTACATGGTCACCTGCCGCAAGACCGGCGTGAAGGACACGCCGCTGCGCGACTGGCTGCACGAGAGCCAGCGCGCGGTGCGCACGCCGAAGTACTGGATCCTCGACGAGCGCACCCGCATCGCCGGTTGCCACATGATCCGTGACCTCGTCGAGGAGGTGATCCGCGCCGACGGTCTCGAGGCCTACGAGAAGTTCGCCTTCGAGGTGATCGAGGAGGGTCGCCGCGGTCTGATGAGCCGCATCAAGGCGATGACGCTGCCGGGCAAGTATCGCAAGGTCTCCTTCGTCGACGTGCCCTACAAGCACGAGGACGTCCAGGTCTCCTCCGCCTTCGCCAAGCTCGACAGCATCATGCACTCGCCGTGCGAGATGACGATCCGCGCCGACGGCAGTTGGAAGCTCGACTTCGAGGGGGCGAGCCGTTGGGGCTGGCACACCTTCAACGCCCATCAGGTGGCCTTCACCTCGGGCATCTGGGTGATGATGTGCCAGACGCTGGTTCCGACCCAGCGCATCAACGACGGCGCCTATTTCGCCACCGACTTCCGCCTGCCCAAGGGCACCTGGTGCAATCCGGACGACCGGCGCACCGGCCATGCCTACGCCTGGCACTTCCTGGTGTCGGGTTGGGCGGCGCTGTGGCGCGGCCTCGGTCAGGCCTACTACAGCCGCGGCTATCTCGAGGAGGTCAACGCCGGCAACGCCAACACCTCGAACTGGCTGCAGGGCGGCGGCATCAACCAGGACGGCGAGATCCACGCGGTCAACTCGTTCGAGGCCTCGTCCTGCGGCACCGGTGCCTGCGCCGTCAAGGACGGCCTCAACCACGCCGCCGCGATCTGGAACCCGGA
>JAAYVT010000242.1 GCA_012517025.1 Phyllobacteriaceae bacterium
AAGCGATCACCGAGAACAGGTCGGCCGCCGTCTCCTCGAGATCGGCGCGCGCCGCGATGTAGGTGAAGAGCGTCGCCCGCGTGGTGAACAGCGACCCGCGCGAGGCCAGTTCCTGCATCGAGAACGGCGGCACCGGCCCGGAGGCATTGCCGAACGACACGAACATGCCGAGTGGCCGCAGGCAGTCGAGCGACTTCGGGAAGGTGTCCTTGCCGACCGAATCGTAGACCACGTCGACGCCCTTGCCGCCGGTGATCTCCTTCACCGCCGCGACGAAGTCGTCCTTGCGGTAGTCGATGACGTGGGCGTAGCCGCGCGTCTTCGCCAGCGCCACCTTCTCGGGTCCGCCGGCGGTGCCGATCGCGGTGGCGCCGAGGTGCTTCGCCCATTGCCCGGCGATCTGGCCGACGCCGCCGGCCGCGGCGTGGAAGAGCAGCGTCGTGCCGGGGCCGACGGGGAACGTCTTGCGCAGCAGATAGCGCGCCGTCATGCCCTTCAGCATCGCCGCCGCGGCGATCTCGAAGGAGATCGCGTCGGGCAGCTTCACCAGCCGATCGGCCGGCACCAGCCGCTCCTCGGCATAGGAGCCCGGCGAAGCGACGTAGGCGACACGGTCGCCGACCGCGACCGAGGTCACGCCCGGACCGACCGCCACCACCGTGCCGGCGCCCTCGCTGCCCGGCACGAACGGCAGGCCGCCCGGCGCCGGATAGAGCCCGGAGCGGAAATAGCAGTCGATGAAGTTAAGGCCGATCGCGCCGTTGCGCACCCGCGCCTCGCCCGCCCCCGGCGCGGCGATCTCGACGTCCTCGTACCGCAGCACCTCGGGACCGCCGTTCTCATGCACGCGGATCGCCTTCACCATCGCTCGCTCTCCTGCCCGTCGGTCGCCGTGGCGACATCGATTTTCGCCCGCACTATTTCGCGTGCCGCCGGCCGGAGCAAGCGCGCGCGTCTCATGGCTCCCATCGCGGCCCGCCCCGGGACGACCGGCGCGCGCCGGGGCCGGTCACGCCGGCTCGTCGGGCGTGCTCGCACGCTCACGCCGCTTCTTGGCGGTGATGTTGATCGCCTCGACCCCTGCCGAGAACGCCATCGCCGCGTAGACGTAGCCGCGCTCGATGTGGAAGCCGAAGCCGTCGGCGACCAGCGACACGCCGATCAGGAGCAGGAAGGCGAGCGCCAGCACCTTGGTGGTCGGATGTTCCGCGACGAAGGTCGAGACCGGCCCGGAGGCGAGATACATCACCCCGACGGCGATGATCACCGCCGCGATCATCACTTCGACCTGCTGCGCCAGACCGACCGCGGTGATGATCGAATCGAGCGAGAACACGAGGTCGATCAGGATGATCTGGCCGACCACCAGCGAGAAGACGCGCGAGGCGGTGCGCGCCATCTCCTGCGGCACGTGCTCCTCCATCTCCTCGTGGATGTGGTTGACCGCCTTGTACATCAGGAAGCCGCCGCCGCCGATCAGGATCAGGTCCTTGACCGAGAAGGCATGGCCGAACGGCGCCATCACCGGATCCTTCAGCGACACGATCCACGAGATCGCGAAGAGCAGCGCGATGCGGAAGAGCAGCGCCAGCCCCATGCCGACCCGGCGCGCCCGCGCCGCCTCGTCGCGGTCGAGATGCGCGGTCGCCACCGACAGGAACACCACGTTGTCGATGCCGAGCACGATCTCGAGCGCCGTCAGCGTGACCAGCGAGGCCCAGGCGGCGGGATCGGAGAGAAGGGCGACGACGTCCATGAAGGCTCCTCGTGATGGGGACGGAATCAGAAACGGGCGAGAAGGGCGGTGCCGACCGGCGAGGCGAGGACGAGCCCGGCGCCCCAGACGACGAAGACCACCCCGACCACCCGGCTGACCCAGACCGAGGTGGTGATCTTCTCGAGCGTCATGATCGCGCCGAGCAGCGCGATCCACACCACGTTCATCACCCCGACCGCGAACATGACGACCATCAGTGCCCAACAGCAGCCCATGCAATCGAGCCCCTGGGCGATGCCCTGGCGGAAGACGCCGAAGACGCGGTTGGTCCAATTGTCGGCGAAGAACGGATGCGGCGTGCGGCAACGCGCCAGACAGGCCCATTTGAGCGGCGAGAACTGATAGATCCCGGCCGCGATCATCGTCGTGCCGGCCAGGACTTCGCTCGCCGGCAGCCCGGCCGGGGTCAACAGGCGCGCCTGAGTGAGCAACCCCTGCCCCGCCGTCGCGACGAGCGAGAAGGCGAGCCACACCGCGAGATAGCCGAGCGCCAGCACGATCGGCGAGACGATCCGCTCGCCCGCTCGCGCCCGCTCGGCGCCGAGATCGGCATAGGCGCGGAACACCGGCACCGCCGTCGGCAGCATCATCGCCGCGACCATCGCCACCCACATGGCGAAAACCGTCGCCCAATCGGCGAGGCTCCACGTCGCGGTGACCGGTCCGCACAGCACCGTCAGTGCCGCCCGCGTCTCCGGGGTCAGGCCCGACAGTCCGTTGAGGCGATTGAACAGGCCCATGCCCGGGCCGAGGG
>JAAYVT010000243.1 GCA_012517025.1 Phyllobacteriaceae bacterium
CGAAATTCGGCTCGACGACGGCGCGCGGCGCGGCGGGCGCACCGGCGGCGGTGGCGGTCGCGCTCATCGGCGGCCCTCCTCTGGCGTTCTCGTCTCGACGGCGATCACTTCTCGCCGGTGCGGGTGTCGATCTCGGCCTCGCTCGCCGAGATCCAGGCGGGCCTGTCGGCCTCCGCCGACGAAGTCGCCTGGGTGCAGACGAGCTATCTCGTCGCCGAAGTGGTGATGATCCCGCTCTCCGGGTTCCTCTCCCGCGTGCTGTCGACCCGGATCATGTTCGCGGTGTCGGCGGCCGGCTTCACGGCGATGAGCCTCGCCTGCGCCATGTCGTCCTCGATCGAGGAGATGATCGTCTGGCGGGCGCTGCAGGGCTTCATCGGCGGCGGCATGATCCCGACCGTCTTCGCCTCTGCCTACACCATCTTCCCGCGTTCGAAGCAGCCGATCATCGCTCCGATCATCGGCCTCGTCGCGACGCTCGCCCCGACCATCGGCCCGACCCTCGGCGGCTGGCTGACCGAGCTGTTCTCCTGGCACTGGCTGTTCCTGGTCAACGTCGTGCCCGGCGTCCTCGTCACCGCCGCCACCTGGATCCTGGTCGATTTCGACGAGCCGGACTTCTCGCTGTTCGAGAACTTCGATTGGGCCGGTCTCTTCGGCATGGCGATGTTCCTCGGCGCGCTCGAATATTTCCTCGAGGAGGGTCCGTCGAAGGGCTGGTTCGACGACGAGTTGATCGTCGTCACCGCCCTGGTTTCGCTCGCCGGAGGCATCTTGTTCTTCTGGCGCGCCTTCACCGCGCGCCAGCCGATCGTCGATCTCGGCGCCTTCCGCAACCGCAACTTCTGGACCGGATCGCTGTTCTCCTTCGTGATGGGCATCGGCCTCTACGGGTTGACCTATCTCTATCCGGTCTATCTCGCCCGCGTCCGCGGCTACTCGGCGCTGCAGATCGGCGAGACCATGGCGGTGACCGGCGTCTGCATGTTCGTCGCCGCCCCGATCGTCGGCCGCCTGGTCACCAAGGTCGATCCGCGCCTGATGATCGCCGCCGGCTTCACCGGCTTCGCGCTGGGGACGTATCAGGTCTCCTTCGTCACCAAGGACTGGGATTTCTGGGAACTCCTGGTGCCGCAGATCCTGCGTGGCTTCTCGCTGATGACCTGCATGGTGCCGATCAACAATCTGGCGCTCGGCACCCTGCCGCCGGAGCGCATCAAGAACGCCTCCGGTCTCTTCAACCTCACCCGCAACCTCGGCGGCGCCGTCGGTCTCGCCCTCATCAACACCGTGATGAACGACCGCATGGACCTGCATCTCGCCCGCCTGCACGAGCGCGTCGCCTGGGGCAACGTCAAGGCCGAGGAGATGCTCGCCTCGCTGACCGGCGCCATGGCGAGCCGGGGCTCCGACGCGAGCCTCGCCGCGGTCTCCAAACTCGCCGGCATCGTGCGGCGCGAAGCCCAGGTGTGGGCGATCGGCGACGTCTTCCTGGCGTTGACCGGCCTCTTCCTGATGCTGGTGGTGATGGTGCCGCTGATGCGCCGCCCCAGCGCTCGACCCGGTCCCGCCGGCGGCCACTGACCGACCGGGTCTCCCGGCCCCGCCGACGGACGACGCGGCGGAGGCGATCGGCAGGTTCCTCCGCCGATCGCCTCCGTTGACGTTGTTTCTCGAATATTTCCAATGAAATCAATTCGTTGGTGGGTGTCGCGTTGACATCGCGACGAACCGCCCTTACGCCTCTTCGGCGATGTTCGGGGGCGTTCTCGCCGCCCGTGTGCCGGGGCGCGAGGCCCGACGAGGACCACCATGAAGATTTCCGCTCGTCCGCTCCTGATCGCCGCCGCCCTCGCGGGGATCGCGGTTGCGGCGTGGTGGAGCGGGCTCGGTCGCAAGGAGAACCCGCTCGCCGATCTGCTGATCGCCGAGGCCAAGACCGGCGACGTGATCGAGACGGTGGAGGCGACCGGCACCCTGCGTCCGGTCCGCCTGGTGGCGGTCGGCGCCCAGGTCTCCGGCCGCATCACCGCGATGCGGGTGAAGGTCGGCGACCCGGTGAAGGCCGGCGATCTCGTCGCCACCATCGACGATCTGACCCAGCAGAACACGTCGAAGAGCGCCGAGGCGGCTCTCGTCGACCTGCAGGCGCAGAAGCGCGGCAAGGAGGCGAGCCTCGCCTACGCCGAGGCGGCGCTCGCCCGCGAGCAGGCGACCTTCGCCCGCTCGGCGTCCTCGAAGGACGCCCTCGAGAGCGCCCGCTCGACCGTCGCCACCACCCGCGCCGCGATCGACTCGCTCGCCGCTCAGATCACCGAGGCCGAGGTCAAGGTCGACACCGCCCGCGTCGATCTCGGCTACACCCGCATCACCGCGCCGTCCGACGGCACCGTGTTGTTGGTGGTCGCCCAGGAAGGCCAGACCGTCAACGCCGCCCAGTCGGCGCCGACCATCGTGGTGCTCGGTCGCATCGACCGCATGACGGTGCGCACCGAGATCTCCGAGGCCGACGTGCCGCGCGTCGCGGTCGGGCAGAAGACCTCCTTCACCATCCTCGGCGCCCCCGACCGGCTGTTCGAGGCGTCGCTCGAACGCATCGATCCCGCCCCCGACACCATCCGCTCCGACAGCGCCGTCACCGGCACCAGCTCGACCACCTCGTCGTCGTCGTCCTCGTCGTCGTCGGCTTCCTCCACGGCGGTCTACTATTACGGCTGGTTCGACGTGCCGAACCCCGACGGCCTGCTCAAGACCTACATGACGGCGCAGGTGAAGATCGTCACCGGCGAGGCGCGCGGCGTCGTCACCATCCCCAAGGCGGCGCTGTCGCCGGCCGGCCCCAAGGGCGAGCGCGGCGTCGAGGTGGTCGGCGCCGACGGCAAGACCACCACCCGCGCGGTGACGATCGGACGCGACGACAAGACCACGGTGGAGATCCGCTCCGGCCTCTCCGCCGGCGAACGCGTCGTCACCGGGCGCCGCTCGACCGAGACCAAGACCTCGTCGATGCCGCCGCCGCCGGGGGGCTTGTGAGATGAGCGAGGCGGTCGCGGCCGTCGAGGCGGATCCGCCGCTGGTGTCGCTGCGCGGCATTCGGCGCGAGTTTCCGGCCGGCGAGGGCACCGTGGCGGTGCTGCGCGACGTCGATCTCGACATCCGCGCCGGCGAGTTCGTGGCGATCATGGGGGCATCCGGGTCGGGCAAGTCGACCCTGATGAACATCCTCGGCTGCCTCGACCGCGCCACCGCCGGCGGCTACCGCTTCGCCGGTCGCCCGACCGCCGATCTCGATCCCGACGATCTCGCCGAACTGCGGCGCGAGCATTTCGGCTTCGTCTTCCAGCGCTACCACCTGCTCTCCGAGCTTTCCGCCCTCGGCAACGTCGAGATCCCGGCGATCTACGCCGGCGTGTCGGCCGCCGCCCGGCGCGAGCGCGCCGCCGCCCTGCTCGGCCGGCTCGGCATGGCCGATCGCCTCGGCCATCGTCCCGGCCAGCTCTCCGGCGGCCAGCAACAACGCGTCTCGATCGCCCGCGCCTTGATGAACGGCGCCGAGGTGGTGCTCGCCGACGAACCGACCGGCGCCCTCGACAGCCGCTCCGGTGCCGAGGTGATGCGCATCCTCGAAGAATTGAACGCGGAAGGGCGAACCGTCGTCGTCGTCACCCACGACGCCGCGATCGCCGCTCACGCCCGCCGGATCGTCGAGATCGCCGACGGCCGCATCGTCGCCGATCGCCCCGGGGGTGCGGCGCCGGCGCCGTCCCGGCCGGCCGCCGCGTCGGAGGGGAGGGGGCCGTCGTCGTGGCGCGGTCTCGTCGACCGCTTCTCCGAATCCTTCCGCATGGCGGTGCTCGCCATGCTCGCCCATCGCCTGCGCACGTTCCTGACCATGCTCGGCATCATCATCGGCATCGCCTCGGTGGTGGCGATGGTGGCGCTCGGCGAGGGTTCGCGCCGCAAGGTGCTCTCCAACATCTCGAGCCTCGGCACCAACACGTTGGAGATCTTCCCCGGCAAGGATTTCGGCGACATGCGCTCGGGCCGGGTGAAGACGCTGGTGCTCGCCGACGCCCGGGCGCTCGCCAAGGAGAGCTGGGCGGCCGGCGTCACCCCGACGGTGTCGACGATGGTCAGCCTGCGGCGCGGTTCGATCGAAGCGAGTGCCCAGGTCAACGGCGTCGGCGCCGACTATTTCACGGTCAAGGCGGTGGAGCTGCGCGCCGGCCGCTTCTTCGACGCCGACGCCGTGCGGGTCCTGTCGCAGGAGGTGGTGATCGACGAGACCACCGCCAAGACCCTGTTCGGCGACACCACCGAGAGCCCGATCGGACGGACGCTGCTGGTCGGCAAGGTGCCGTGCACGGTGATCGGCGTCAGCAAGAAGCAGCAGGGCTTCGGCGCCTCCGGCAATCTCTCGGTGTTCCTCGCCTATTCGACCGTCCAGGTCCGTTTCCTCGGCGACACCTCGCTGCGCTCTGTGCTGCTGCGCGTCTCCGACGACGTCGACACCTCGCTCGCCGAGGTCGCGGCGACCCGGCTCCTGACCGAGCGCCACGGCGGCAAGGACTTCTTCGTCCTCAACACCGACGACATCCGCCAGACCATCACCGCGACGACGCAGACGCTGACCCTGCTGATCGCCGCGATCGCGGTGATCTCGCTGGTGGTCGGCGGCATCGGGGTGATGAACATCATGCTGGTGTCGGTGTCGGAGCGGGTGAAGGAGATCGGCGTGCGCATGGCGGTGGGCGCCCGGCGCTCTGACATCCTGCGTCAGTTCCTGACCGAGGCGGTGTTGGTCTGCCTGATCGGCGGCAGCCTCGGCATCGCGGTCGCCTTCGCCATCGGCCTCGGCTTCTCGCTCGCCGGCTCGACCTTCAGCTTCGTCTATTCCTCGACCTCGATCGGCCTCGCCTTCGGCTGCTCGACCCTGATCGGCATCGTCTTCGGCTGGCTGCCGGCGCACGGCGCCGCCCTGCTCGATCCCGTCGCCGCCCTGGCGCGGGACTGAGCCGAGACGGTTCGGGAAGATCTCAGGCGGTCGCCTTCGCCTCGTCGTCGAGGTGGGGGCGCTTGGAGCGGGTCAGCGGATCGAGCAGCAGATAGACCACCGGCGTCATGTAGAGCGTCAGGAGCTGCGACACCACCAGACCGCCGACCACGGCGAGGCCGAGCGGTTGGCGCAGCTCGGCGCCGGCGCCGACCCCGAGCGCGATCGGCAGCGTGCCGAGGATCGCGGCGAGCGACGTCATCATGATCGGCCGGAAGCGCAACAGGCAGGCCTCGTGCACCGCCTCGATCGCCGTGAGCCCGTTCGCCCGCCGCTCCACCGCGAAGTCGACGATCATGATCGCGTTCTTCTTGACGATGCCGATCAGCATGACGATGCCGATCATCGCGATCACCGACAGGTCGAGCCCGAACAGCCTGAGCGTCAACAGCGCCCCGATGCCCGCCGCCGGCAGGCCGGAGAGGATGGTGAGCGGGTGGACGAAGCTCTCGTAGAGGATGCCGAGCACGATGTAGATGACGAGCACGGCGGCGAACAGCAGCATTCCCTGGCCGGCGACCGCGTCCTGGAACACCTGCGCCGTGCCGGAGAAGCCGGTCTGCACCGTCGGCGACAGGCCGACCTCCCGTTCGATCTGCCCGATCGCCGTGACCGCCTCGGAGAGCGCGGTGCCCGGCTGCAGATTGAACGAGATCGTCACCGCCGGCAGCTGGCCCTTGTGGTTGACCAGCGTCGGCGCCGGCGCCTCGCGGATCGTCGCCACCGCGTCGAGCGGCACGGTGGTGCCCGACGGCGTGCGCAAGGTGAGGCGACGCAACAGATCGGGGCTTGCGGTGAAGTCCGGGTTCGCCTCCAGGATCACCGAATAGGAGGCGGTGTCGGTGTAGATGGTCGAGACCACCCGCGACCCGTAGGCCGAATAGAGCCGCGACCGCAGTTGATCGACCGTCAGCCCGAGCCGGGCGGCGCGGTCGCGGTCGATGTCGACGATCGCCTGTCGCCCGCGCACCTGGAGATCCGAGGAGACGTCGAGCACACCGGGGATGCGGCGGATCGCCTGCTCGAGCTTCGGGGCGATCTCGCGCAGCTCGCGGAAGTCGACCGCCTGCACCGTGTACTGCCACTGCGCCCGGCTGAAGGTGGTGCCGATGTTGATGTTCTGGACGTTCTGGAAATAGGAGTTGATGCCCGGAACCTGCGCCGTCGCCTTGCGCAGGCGGGCGATCACCTCGTTCGAGGAGGACTTGCGCTCCGGTTTCGCCTTGAGCTGGACGAACATTCGTCCGGAGCTCTGGTTGGCCGCCGCCGAGCCGGCGCCGACCGTCGACATCACGCTGAGGACGTCCGGATCGGCGGCGACGATCGCCGCCACCTGCTTCTGCAGCTCCGACATCGCCGGGAAGGAGACGTCGTCGGGCCCCTGCGTGGAGCCGGAGACGAGGCCGGTGTCCTCCTGCGGGAAGAAGCCCTTGGGGATCGAGACGTAGAGGTGGACGGTCCACCCGACGGTGATCGCCAGCACGATCAGCATCGCCCACTTCGCCTTCAACACCACGTCGAGGCTCGCCGAATAGAACCGGGTCACCGCCGCGAACACCGCGTCGAAGCCGCGTACGACGATGTTGGGGCGCCCGTGCACCTGCCGTTCGTCGACGATCCGTGCCGCCAGCATCGGCGTCAGCGTCAGCGACACGAGGCCGGAGAGCAGGATCGCCAGGGTGATCGTCACGCCGAACTCGAAGAACATCCGCCCGACCACCCCGCCCATGAACAGCACCGGGATGAACACCGCGACCAGACTGATCGTCATCGACACGATGGTGAAGCCGACCTCGGCCGCGCCGAGGAAGGCGGCGCGCATCGGCGGTTCGCCCATCTCGACGTGACGGACGATGTTCTCGAGCATCACGATGGCGTCGTCGACGACGAACCCCACCGCCAGGGTCAGGGCGAGCAGCGAGATGTTGTCGAGGCTGAAGCCGAACAGATACATGCCGCCGAAGGTGCCGATCAGCGACACCGGCAACGCCAGCGTCGGGATGACCGTCGCCCGCGCCGACTTCAGGAACAGGTAGATGACGCCGATCACCAGCGCCATGGCGATGGCGAGCGTCAACTCGACGTCGTCGATGGCGGCGCGGATCGACTGCGACCGGTCCTGCATCACCTGCAGGTCGATCGCCGGCGGCATGTCGGCGGTGATCGTCGGCAACAGCGTCCGGATGCGATCCACCACCTCGACGGTGTTGGCGTCGGGTTGGCGCTGGATCGCCAGCATGATCGCGCGGGTGCCGTCGAGCCAGGCGGCGACCTTGTCGTTTTCGACGCTGTCGCGCGCCTGTGCGACGTCGCGCAGGCGAACCGGCGCACCGTTCTGCCAGGAGACGATCAGCGGCATGTAGCCGGCCGCCCGCTCGATCGGCCCGGTGGCGGCGAGCGTCACGGTGCGGTCCGGGCCGTCGAGCCCGCCGACCGGCGAATTGGTGTTGGCGGCGGCGACCGCGGTCTTCAGATCGTCGACGGTGAGCCCGCGCGAGGCGAGAGCGTCGAGGTTCGCCTCGATCCTGACCGCGTATTTCTGCGCGCCGTAGACGTTGACCTGAGCGACGCCGGGCAGCGTCGACAGGCGTTGGGCGATGTCGGTCTCGGCGAAGTCGTCGACGTCGGAGAGCTTCAGCACGTCCGACTTCAGCGCCAGGAACAGGATCGGCTGATCGGCCGGATTGACCTTGCGGAAGCTCGGTGGGTCGGTCATCTCCGGCGGCAGCTGGCGCTGCGCCGTGCCGATCGCCGCCTGCACGTCGAGGGCGGCGCCGTCGATGTCGCGGGCGAGGTCGAACTGCAGCGTCACGTTGGTCGAGCCGTTGACCGACACCGACGACATCGCGGCGAGACCGGCGATGCCGGAGAACTGGCGCTCCAGCACCGCGGCGACCGAGCTCGCCATCGTCTCCGGACTGGCGCCCGGCAGTTTCGCGGTGACCGAAATGGTCGGGAAGTCGACCCGCGGCACCGCCGCCACCGGCAGTTGGCGATAGCCGAAGAAGCCGGCGGCGAGCACCGCCACCATCACCAGGATGGTGGCGACCGGGCGACGGATGAAGGGCGCCGAGATCGACATGGGTCAGCCGCCCGCCTTCGCCGGTTTCGCCGGATCGGCGAGGATCTCCACCGCCGCGCCGGGCGCCAGCCGCAGCTGGCCGTCGACCACCACGGTGTCGCCGGCGGCGAGCCCAGACGTCACCACGCTGCGGCCGTCGACGTTGCGATCGACGACGACCGGTTTCGCCGCCGCCTTGGTCTCGCCGTCGACCACCCAGACGAAGGGGCCGCGTTGCCCGATCTGCACCGCGCTCGTCGGCACGGTCAGCGCGTTCGGGTCGTCGGCGAGGCGGATGCGCACCCGCACGAATTCGCCCGGCAGCAGCTTCTCGTCGGCGTTGGGGATCTCCGCCTTGACCCCGAGCGTGCCGGTGGTGGCGTCGAGGGTGTTCTCGATGAAGGCGATCTCGCCGACCACCGCCGGCGCCGCCGGCATGCCCTCGGCGCGCGACACCTCGACCGGGACGCTGCCCTTGGTCATGGCCGCCCTGAGCCGGCCGACCATCGCCTGCGGCACCGCCACCGCCACGTAGAGCGGATCGAGCTGGTTGATGGTGGCGAGCAGGGTCGAATCGGCGGCCCGGACCGAGGACCCCGGCTTCAGCGGCAGCGAGCCGACCCGGCCGTCGATCGGGCTTTCGATCCGATAATAGGAATCCTGGACTTGGAGATTGTCGAGCGCCGCCAGATCGGCGTCGATCGTCGCCTGCTGCGCCTCGACCAGGGTCTTGGCGGCCTCCAGGTCGCGCGTCGACTTGGTCTTCGAGGCGACCAATTGCTCGGTGCGCTCGAGGTCCGACTGGACGAGGACGAGCTGCGCCCGGTCGCGCGCCAGCATCGCCCGCGCTTGCGCGATCTGCGCCTTGACCGCCCGTGCATCGAGGGTGAACACGACCTGCCCGGCCTTCACTCGGTCGCCCTCGGCGACGCCGAGGCTCTCGATCCGGCTGTCGACCCGCGTCTTGACCGGGATCGAGGCGATCGCCTGGGTGGTGCCGACCAGATCGAGCACCACCGGCACGTCGCCGATCGCCGCCTTCACCACCCGGACCGGCGCCGGTGGCCGTTTCGGCGCGGTCGCCTCGCTCGCCTTGCCGGCGGCGTCGGGTTTGGCGGGCTCCGCCGCGACGGCCGCGCCGGCGAGGAGGAGGACGGGAACGAGGACGAGCGCGCGCGCCGACCGGACGCCGCACGAGAGGCGGGCGAACGAGGTCCGGAACATCGAGGCGATCTCCGAAGGGTCCGAAGCGGAGGGGCGGACGCACCCCCGACCGCGAGGCGCGCCGCGTCCCTCCCCATAAGCAGAAGCGACGGAGAAGTATACGACTCTGCCATCACGTCTTCGTAACAGCCTGAGCCTGCCGGCTCTTCGCGCGCCGGGACGTCGTCAGCCGGCGTCGCGCGCCGCCTCCCAGCCGAGGATCGCCCGTTTGCGCGGCAGACCCCAGTGATAGCCGGTGAGCTCGCCGGAGCGCCCGACCACCCGGTGGCAGGGCACCACGAAGGAGATCGGATTGCGCCCGACCGCCGCCCCGACCGCCCGCGCCGCCTTCGGCGCCCCGATCGCCCCGGCGATCGCCGAATAGGTGGTGGTGCGCCCGAATGGCACCCCGAGCAGGGTGCGCCACACCTTGATCTCGAAATCGGTGCCGATCAGCACCACCCTGAGCGGCCGGTCGGGCCGCCATTCGTCTTCGTCGAACACCCGCCGGGCATAGGGTTCGGTCGCCGCGTCGTCGCGGGCGTGGTCCGCCGCCGGCCAGCGCCGGAGGAGATCCTCGAGCGCCGCCGCCTCCTCGCCCGGATCGGCGAAGGCGAGGCCGGCGAGGCCGC
>JAAYVT010000025.1 GCA_012517025.1 Phyllobacteriaceae bacterium
CGTGCTGCGCTCGGTCGGCGTCGACCGCGCCCGCGTCGTGGTGGTGGCGACCGAGAAGCAGGAGGTGACCAATCGCATCGTCGAGCTGGTCAAGGCCGAGTTCCCGCTCGCCAAGGTCTTCGCCCGCGCCTTCGATCGCGCCCACGCCCTGGCGCTGCTCGACCGCAACGTCGACTTCCAGGTCCGCGAGACCTACGAGTCGGCGATCCTCGCCGGCCGCTAGACCCTGCTCGCCCTCGGCCTCGACGAGGAACGCGCCCGCACCATCGAGGAAGACGTCCGTCGTCGCGACCTCGCCCGTCTGGCGCTGCAGCAGACCGACGGCCCGACCGCCGGCACCTACATGATCCACACCCGCACGCCGCCGCGCCCCGAGCCTCTCGCCACGCCGCGGCGGCCGGCCCGCGCCCTCTCTTCGGAGACCCGCGACGTCGCCGCCGAGGAAGAACCGCCGAAGACGGCGGCCGAGACGCCGGAACCCGCCACCAGTGGCATTTGAGCAACAGCCCTGCTTTTTCAGCCGGTGCCCGCCATGGCGATTCCTCTCGGATTCCGGGAGGGATTCTTTCTTCCGCGCAACGTGATAGTCTCTGATTCGCAACTTCTCTCAGGGGGACTCCTCATGAAGACCTTCCGTATCGTCGTTCTCGCCCTCGTCGCCGCTGCCGGCCTCTCCGCGGCCGGTTGTGCCAAGGCTCCGGCCCCGGCTCCGGCCGTCGTCAAGGGCTGATCGGTTCGTGGGTGACGCGCGCGCCGGCGGGTCCGGCGAGCGCGTACGACGATCCACTTTCTACGAAGGCGGTGGCGACGGGGGTCGCCGCCGCCTTTCGCTTTTCCGTCGCATGTTCGCCCAGCCTCGTGTTAGGACGAGGGGACGACGCGACGGCGGCTCGACGCCCCGTCGCCCACTCGCATGGATGATCATGAACCGGTTCGAAAACCCGCGCCGCGGCGGCGAAGCCCAGATCCGTTACCTCGATGGCGATTTCCAGATCCTGGCCAACGGCAGCCACGTGGTGTGCGCCGTCACCGGGACGGCAATCCCGCTCGACGAGCTGCGCTATTGGAGCGTCGAGCGGCAGGAGCCCTACGTCGACGCCGAGGCCTCGCTGCGCCGCCACCTGCAGATTCACGGCCGCGGCTGAGCCGTCGCCGATCCGCGCCCGATCACCGGGCCGAGCAGAGCCGCCAACCGCTCCGGCTCGTCGAAGACGAGGCGGATTTCCACCACCCGCACCGAGGCCGCCAGCCGCGCCAGCGCGCCGTCGTGGCCGGCCAGACGCACCGCGTCCTTGGCGGTGGTGACCAGCTCGGCGTCGGCGACCACCGCCCGCTGCAGCAGATCGGTGGCTTCCTCCGCGGTGAAGGGGTGATGGTCGGGGAAGGCGACGAAGTCGGCGATGACCGCGCCGATCGCCGTCAGCGTCGCGGCGAACTTCGCCGGTCGGCCGATGCGGGCGAAGGCGATCACCCGGCGCCCCTCGATGCCGGCCGAGGCGCGCGGCGCCAGCCGCACCCCGAGCACCGGTATGCCCTTCACCTGCGCCGTCGCGATCGTCCGCTCGGTCGAGGGATGCGTGCCCTCGCCGCTGTCGACCACCAGGATGGCGTCGGCGCGGTCGATCTGGGCGGCGAGCGGCGCCCGCAGCGGTCCCGCCGGCATCGCCCGGCCGTTGCCGAGCCCGGAGGCGCGATCGACCACCACCAGCGAAAAGTCCTTGGCCAGCCGCGGATTCTGGAACCCGTCGTCGAGGAAGACGCAATCGGCGCCGAGCCGCTCCGCCTCGCGCGCCCCGGCGAGCCGGTCGCGCGCCACGATCGTCGGGGCGATGCGGGCATGCAGCAGCGCCTCGTCGCCGACCTCCGCGGCGTCGTGCCGCTTCGGATCGACCTGCAGCGGCCCGCGAGCCCGCCCGCCGTAGCCGCGCGTCACCACCGCCGGCTTCAGGCCGCGCGCTCGCGCGAACGCGACCAGCGCCGCCACCGTCGGGGTCTTGCCGGCGCCGCCGACGGTGAAGTTGCCGACCGCCACCACCGGGATGCCGACGCGCCCCGCCGGAGGTCGCCGCATCCGAGCCGCCGTGATCGCCCCGTAGAGCCGGCCGAACGGCGCCAGCAGGAGGGTGGCGCCGCAGGGCTCGGCCCAGATTCGCGCCAGCCAGCGGTTCATCTCGCCCCCTGTTTGGGATGTGGCGCCGCCGCGAGGAACGGCGCCAGCGCCTCCAGGGTGCGCCGCAGCGCGCCGGTCGAGCGATCGACCACGCCGTGCGCCGCCGCCACCTGCGCCGCCCGCTTCTCCGGGCGCTCGGTCAGCTCGACGACCGCCTGCGCCAGCGTCTCGGCGTCGGCGACGGTGGTGGCGCCGCCGCAGCGGTCGAGTTCGTCGTAGATCTGGGCGCAGTTCCGGGTCGATCCGCCGTGCAGGACGGCGACGTCGAGACGTGCCGGCTCGATCGGATTCTGCCCGCCGCGCGGCGCCAGCGCGCCGCC
>JAAYVT010000244.1 GCA_012517025.1 Phyllobacteriaceae bacterium
AGGGCACGGCGAGCGCGGCGCCGGCGAAGGCGGCGGCGACGATGCCGAGATACGGCGAGCCGGTGGTCAGCGCCACCGCGAAGCCGGCCACCGCCCCCATCACCATCATGCCCTCGACGCCGAGGTTCAGCACGCCCGAACGCTCGGCGACCAGTTCGCCGAGGGCGGCGAGCAGCAGCGGCGTCGAGGCGGTGACGATGGTGAGCAGGACCGCCTGGAGCGCGGCGAGATCGGCGTTCATCGGGCGGGCTCCGCGGTCGTGCCCCACACCAGGCGCGGGCGATAGAGGATCAGCGTGTCGCAGGCCAGCACCCAGAACAGCAGGATGCCCTGGAAGACGCGCGCCGCCTTGTCGGAGATGCCGAGGGCGATCTGCGCCGCCTCGCCGCCGAGATAGCTGACCGCCAGCATCAGCGCCGCCACCACCACGCCGAGCGGATCGAGACGACCGAGGAAGGCGACGATGATGGCGGTGAAGCCGTAGCCGGGCGAGATGTTGGGTTGCAGCTGGCCGACGGTGGAGGCGACCTCGATCACCCCGGCGAGGCCGGCGAGGCCGCCGGAGACCAGGAAGGAGAACACCACCATGCGGTCGGCGGAGAAGCCGGCGAAGCGTCCGGCGCGCGGCGCCTCGCCCATCACCCGGACCTCGTAGCCCTTGATGGTGCGACGCATCAGTACGGCGAGCGCCACTGCGACGACGAGCGCGATCACGATGCCGATGTTGAGGCGGCCGTCGCCGAGCGTCGGCATGGTCTGCCAGTCCTCGAAGGCGACCGACTTCGGGAAATTGTAGCCGTGCGGATCGCGCCAGGGGCCGCGCACCAGCCAATCGAGCAGCAGCTGCGCGACGTAGACGAGCATCAGCGACACCAGGATCTCGTTGGCGCCGGTGCGAATCTTCAGCATCGCCGGGATCAGCGCCCAGATCATGCCGCCGAGGACGCCGAGCGCCAGCATCAGGACCAGCGTCAAGGGCGTGTTCCCGCCCTGCACCAGGATCGGCACCGCCGCGCCGAACAGCGCGCCGACGGTCAACTGCCCCTCCGCGCCGATGTTCCAGACGTTGGCGCGATAGGACACCGACAGGCCGACGCCGATCAGGATCAGCGGCGTCGCCTTGACGATCAGCTCCTCGATCGACCAGACGCTGGAAAAGGGTTCGACGAAGAACACCCACAGCGCCTTCAGCGGCGGTTTGCCGAGCAGGGCGAAGACGATCGCGCCGGTCACCATGGTGGCGGCGACGGCGATCAGCGGCGAGGCCCAGGCCAGCGTCTTCGACCGCTCGGAGCGCTTCTCCAGTTCAATGCGCATGACCGTCGGTCTCCCTCAGGCGCTCGGCCTCCTCCACCCGTTCCGATCCGCCGTGGGCGCCGCCCATCAGGAGGCCGATCTTCTCGAGCGTCATGACGTGGGCGTCGTAGGCGGGCGACAGATGCCCGCGCGAGATCACCGCGATGCGGTCGGCGATCTCGAAGATCTCGTCGAGATCCTGGCTGATCATCAGCACCGCCGAGCCGTCGGCGGCGAGATCGACCAGCGCCTGACGGATCAGCGCGGCGGCGCCGGCGTCGACGCCCCAGGTCGGTTGGTTGACCACCAACAGCACCGGCTTGCGATCGAGCTCGCGGCCGACCACGAACTTCTGCAGATTGCCGCCGGAGAGCGAGCGGGCTTCCGGATCGGGCTTGCCCTTGCGCACGTCGAAGGCCTGCGCGACGCGGGCGGCGGTGGAGCGGGCGCGGGCGAAGTCGAGGAAGCCGAAGCGCGAGCCGCCGACCGCGTCGGAGGCGGCGTGGCGGGTGAGCACGACGTTCTCGGAGAGCGCGAAGGCGGGCACGGCGCCGTGGCCGAGGCGCTCCTCCGGCACGAAGGCGGCGCCCAGCGCCCGGCGCGCCGCCACCCCGTAGCCGCCGCAGGCGGTGCCGTCGATCACCACCATCGAATCGCGGCCGACCGAGCGTTCGCCCGACAGCGCGTCGAAGAACTCCGACTGGCCGTTGCCGGCGACCCCGGCGATGCCGAGGATCTCGCC
>JAAYVT010000245.1 GCA_012517025.1 Phyllobacteriaceae bacterium
CGCCGCGGTGCGGCCGAGCGTCGAGAACAGCGCCGTCACCGGCAGGCCGAGGTCCTTCAGGAGCTTGTCGGTCGGGTCCTTGAACTCCGCCTTGCCCTGCGCATAGCCGATGATGTAGCGGGCGAGCGGGCCGACCTCGACGGCGTTGCCCTTCCAGCGCGGCGACTTGATCCAGGAGTACTTCGCCTCCTCGTCCAGCGCCTCGATGTTGGTCTTGGTGCCCTTGGTCTTCGGGCCGAGCTCGTAATGCGGCTCGGTGACGCCGTCCCAGGGGTGCAGACCCTTGGTCTCGTCCGGGTACTTGTACCAGGAATGCGTCACGAACTCCTGGATCTGGTTCGGATCCTTGAGGTCGATCGGGTAGATCTCCTTCAGGTTGCCGTTGAGGATCACCCCCTGCGGCAACTTGAGCGACGCGGCCGAATAGTCGTTGGCGTGTTCCGGGATGTCGCCGTAGGCCATCACCGACTTGCCCGACAGGCCGCCGCCGTAGAGCCAATCCTTGTAGAACGAGCCGATCGCCTGGAGATCCGGCAGATAGACCTGCTCGGTGAACTCGATGCAGCGATCGATGATCGAGGAGACGAGATTGAGGCGCTCCATGTTGATCGCGCCGACGCCGTCGACGTTGATGGCACAGGGCACGCCGCCGACCAGCCAGTTCGGATGCGGGTTCTTGCCGCCGTAGATCGTGTGGATCTTCACGATCTCCTTCTGGAAGTCGAGCGCTTCCAGATAGTGGGCGACCGCCATCAGGTTCGCTTCCGGCGGCAGCTTGTAGGCGGCGTGACCCCAATAGCCGTTCTTGAACGGTCCGAGCTGCCCCGATTCGACGAACTTCTTCAGTCGGGTCTGCAGATCCTTGAAGTAGCCGGGCGACGACAGCGGCCAGGACGAGATCGACTGCGCGAGCTGGCTCGTCGCCTTCGGATCGGCGGAGAGCGCGGAGACCACGTCGACCCAGTCGAGCGCATGCAGGTGGTAGAAGTGCACGAGATGGTCGTGCACCTGCAGCGCCAACTGCATGATGTTGCGGATCGAATTGGCGTTTTCCGGGATCTTGATGTCGAGCGCGTTCTCGACCGCGCGCACCGAGGTCAGCGCGTGGGTACCGGTGCACACGCCGCAGATCCGCTCGGTGAAGGCCCAGGCGTCGCGCGGATCGCGACCGCGCAGGATCACCTCGATGCCGCGCCACATCGTGCCGGTGGAAACGGCGTTGCGGATGACGTTCTGGTCGTCGACGTTCACCTCGACCCGCATGTGGCCTTCGATGCGGGTCACCGGATCGACGACGATGCGCTTGCCGGAATTGTCGAGATTGAAACCGTTCGGAGTCTGGATGCCCATGACGGCGCGTCCTCTCTACGTCTGATCTTTTGGGGACGGCCGGATCAACCGACCTGTTCGGGCTTCTTGGAGGTGAGGCGCTTGACCGCGGTGACCGCCGCATGCGCCGCCACGCCGATCGCCGCCGCGCCGGCGACGGTCGCGCCGACCGTGTCGGCGTTGGCCTCGATGCCGAACTGGTTGATGCCGGTCAGCCGGTCGTAGAACGAGCCCTTGTCCCAGAACCCCTCCTCCGAGCAGCCGATGCAGCCGTGGCCGGACTGGATCGGGAAGGAGACGCCGCCGTTCCAGCGCACGGTGGAGCAGGCGTTGTAGGTGGTCGGTCCCTTGCAGCCCATCTTGTAGAGGCAGTAGCCCTTGCGGGCGTTCTCGTCGTCCCACTCCTCGACGAACTGGCCGGCGTCGAAATGCGGGCGGCGATAGCACTTGTCGTGGATGCGCTGCGAATAGAACATCTTCGGCCGACCCTGCCGGTCGAGCTCGGGCAGCCGCCCGAAGGTCGTCACGAAGGTGACGACGCCGGTCATCACCTCGGCGATCGGCGGGCAGCCCGGCACCTTGATGATCGGCTTGTCCTTGATCACCTTGTCGATCGGGGTCGCCTGGGTCGGATTGGGCTTGGCCGCCTGGACACAGCCCCACGAGGCGCAGGCGCCCCAGGCGATGATCGCCATCGCGTCGGCGGCCATCTCCTTGAGCTTCTCGACGAACGGCCGGCCGCCGTCGATGCAGAACATGCCGTCCTCGTTCAAGGGCGGATTGCCCTCGACGGCGAGGATGTACTGGCCCTTGTACTTCTCGCGGGTCTCCTGGAGGATCGCGTCGGCCTGATGGCCGGCCGCCGCCATGATCGTGTCGTCGTAGTCGAGCGAGATCATCGACAGGACGACGTCCTTCACCAGCGGATGGGCCGAGCGGATGAAGCTCTCCGAGCAGCAGGTGCATTCCAGCCCGTGCATCCAGATCACCGGGATGCGCGGCTTGGTCTCCAGCGCGTGCGCCATCTCGGTCGCCGCCACCGGACCGAGCCCGAGCGAGGCGGCGGTCAGCGAGCAGAACTTGGTGAAGCTGCGCCGCGTGATCCCCTGACGCCGGATCACCTCGTAGAACGTTTCCCTGCCTTCACTCATCGCGCCTCTCCCCTCGGGTCGCGCAGCGCCGCCGCCCTCGATGGGAACGGCGGTCGCGACGGACGTTCGTCGTGATGTTCGCACTTGGAGCAAGAGGCGTGCCGAAGAACCGCTGCGTCGCTTCGTCCCTGCCGAAGTTCAGGGAATCCCTCGTTTGTCGCAGCTTTGAAATTTCAGATTCGGCCGACTTTCCGGCCCTCCCCGGCCCACGACCGCAAAGCCGGCGACCACCGCCCGTCCGGAAGATTTCCAGACGGCGGCGCCGATCGGCCTCGAAGGCCGGAAGGAAGCGGACCGCGCGGGGCGTCGAAACGCCGACGGCCGGCATCGGCGAGTCGCCTGCGAGCGCTTCAGTGCGCGGTGCACACCATGCAGGGATCGAAGGAGCGCACCACGTGCTGCACCATCGTCGAGCGCGCGCCGTCGTCGCCGACGACGAGGCCTTCCAACGCCTGCTCGAGCGGTCCGGGGCGACCGGCGCCGTCGCGGGGAGAGAAGTTCCAGGTGGTCGGGGCGATGATCTGCCAGCGCACGATCCGCCCGCCGCGCACCGTCGCCCAATGCCCCAGGCTGCCGCGCGCCGCCTCGACGAGGCCGACGCCGGAGCCGTCGGTCGGCAGCGTCCCTTCGGCGCAGAACGAGCCGCCGCGCGCGAAGGCGTCGACCCAGCGTTCCATCGCCACCAGCACCCGCGCGGTCTCGACCAGCCGCAGGATCACCCGCTGGGCGACCCCGGTCCCCCCCGCCGCCGCCACCAGCGCCTGCGCGAGCGGCGCGCCGTCGACGAGCTGGCGGGCGCAGGCGCCGACCTCGACCGTCCGTCCGCCGTACCGCGGCGCCTTGGCCCAGGAATAGGCGCCCTCGCGCTCGACGTCGGGCTCGGTCGTCGCCCGCCCCGGCGGCCCCGCCTCGCCGGCGAGCCATGAGCGCGACGGATCCTCGCCGATCCGCTCGATCGCCAGATCCGACCGCTCGCCGGTCGAGACGTCGAGCACCCCGGCGGAAAACAGCGGCGCCCCCGCCGGCCCCACCCCGGGATAGGCGCCGAAGCTCATCACCAGCCCCGGCCCCCGCCCCACCTCGGCGAGACGCAGCGTGTCGGCGAGCCGCAGGAAGGCGGCGAAATCGCCCGGCCCCGCCGCCACCGCGTCGAGATCGGCGAGCGTCGAGAGCTCGGCGATCGCCTCCAGCCGGTGGCCGAACAGCGGTCCTTCGGCGAAGGCCCGCACGTCGGCGAGGATCGCCTTCAGCCGCACGACGTCGCCGAGATCGAGCGACCGGGTGGTGCCGCCGGCCCGAAAGGCCAGGCTGTGCGGCCATTTTCCCGCGATCGCCCCCATGATCTCCAAGAGCCGCGCCCGCGCCGGCAGGAACTCCGCCGTCGTCGTGCCGGAGATCGCGGTGAACCGTTCGGCGATCGCCGCGTGCCACGGCGCCCCGGCGTAGGCCTTGCGCGCGAAATCGGGCATGAAGAACAGATGGAAGTGGGTGAGATGGTCGGCGACGTTCTCGGCGGCGTGCGCCAGCGCCGGCGCCAAGGCGCCGTTGGGCGGCATTTCGACGCCGGCGAAACCGGCGATCGCCCGCGCCGCCGCGATCGACTGCGACACCGAGCAGATGCCGCAGATGCGCGGCGCCATCACCAGCGCGTCCTCGAGCGGCCGCCCGACCAGAATCTGCTCGAAGCCGCGATAGAGCGGCACCGACACCTCGGCCGAGACGACCACGCCGTCCTCGACGTCGAGATGGACCTCGAGATCGCCCTCGACCCGATTGAACGGGCCGACCACCACTCGGCTCACCCTTCGCCCCCCTCGCTGCCGCGCCGTCCGCGCCCCGGCGGCACCACGACGTGATCGGAGATCGCGTTGAGCCGCACCCGCCGCGGCGTCGCCGACTTCGACAGCGCGGCGAGCGCCATGAACCACGCCTTCGGCATGTCGAGCGGCAGACCGACCGGGATGCCGGCGATCTTCGGCGTCACCAGGAAGCCGCGCGCCGTCTCGAACCCCGGCGAGGTGCAGCCGATGCAGGCGTAACCGCCGTCGGTGCACGAGCCCGAGCCGTTCCAGGCGCGTTGATTGCAGTCGCCGACCGCCTGCGTCGCCTTGCAGCCGAGATGCTCCATCAGGCAACCGCGATCCGACGCCCGCTCGGCGCTCGCCTTGAACTCGTAGAATTCGTTGCGCGAGCAACCGTGGTGGGCGAGATGATCGGCGAAGAACTTCGGCCGACCGGCGCCGTCGAGATCCTCCGCCGAGAGGACGCCGGCCGCCAGCGCCGCCAGCGTCTCGACGATCCAGCCGGGATGCGGTGCGCAGCCGGCGACCGCCACCACCGGCAACCCGCCCTTGGCCCGGAACCCCGCCCCCAGCGCCCCGCCGCGATCGGCGCCGTCGAACTGCAGCCCGGTCGCTTCGGCCGGATCCGGCTCGGCGCGCGGGATGCCGCCGTAGGCCGCGCAGCTGCCGACCGCCACCACCACCCCGGCGCGACGCGCCAGCGACGTCACCCAGTCGGCCATGGTCCGCCCGGTCCCGGCCAGGATCTGACAGCGCCCGGTGCCCGCCGGCCCCATCAGCACCGATCCCTCGACCACCAGCGCGTCGAGCCGTCGCTCGCCCGCCTCCACCGCCTCCAGGATGGCGCGCGCCTCCTCGCCGGTCTCCTCGCTCAGCGAGGGATGCCAGACGAGCTCGATGCCGAAGGCGTCGAGCTCGGCGAAGAGCCCGCGCCGGCCGTGCTCGATCAGAGACATGGTGCAGCCGCCGCAGCTGCCCGCCTGCAGCCACAGCACCGAAAAGCGGTCCTTGCGCATGCGCGCTCCTCGCCTCACCGGCTCCGGCAGATCACCAGCGCCGAGAAGTCCTTCGCCATCGCGGCGACGTCGGCCGTCGACTTGTCGGTGCCGGCCGGTTCCTGCGTCCAGGGAATCTGGTTGGCGTCGAGGAAATAGCCGGCGACGCCCGCCTTGATCGCGAAGTTGACGTTCTGCAGCACCTCGGTGTTGCCGTCGCCGCGCGCCCGGGTGTTGGCCTTGGCCACCACCACGCCGACGACGTGGCCCGACTGATCGACCACCGCACCGCCGGAATTGCCCGACTGCACCGGCGCCGAAATCTGCATCCGGGTGACGTCCTCGCCCGGCCCCGCCATCGCCGAGACCAGACCGGTGGAGAGATTGCCGGTGATGGTGAGCTCGCCGGCGAGAGGATAGCCGAACAGCACGATCGGATCGCCGAGCCGGATCTGCGCGCCGGAGCGGAACTTGGCGACCGCCGTCGGCTTCAGGTCCACCTTGAGCACGGCGAGATCGTTCTGCGTCGTCCGGGCCAGGATCGTCGCCGCCGCGGTGCGTCCGTCCGGCAGCTTCACCTGCGTCTCGTCGCAGTCCTCGACGACGTGGGCGTTGGTCATCAGATGGCCGACGTCGTCGACGAAGAAGCCGGTGCCGGTCGACAGGCTCGGCCCCTTCTTCGACGGGGTCTCGGCCGGCTTTTCTTCCTTGGCCTGATCGCGCTGCGGCTGCGGCTCGCTCGGCGTCGAGCGCTGCTCCTCGTCGTCGGCCGGCGTGATCCGGCCGGCCTGGACGTCCTGGGTGCAGGAGATCACCGACTGCACCGCCGCCCGCGTGCCGGCGAGATTGAAGCCGTCGAGGCGGCGGCCGTTGTAGTTGATCTGCACGGTCTTGTACCGCGCGAAGTCGACCACGAAGTCGGTCTTCACCCCTTCGAGCGCCAGTCCGTAGAGCTTGCCGATGCGGATGCCGGTCGACTTGCCGTGCCACTTCTTGTGACCGTCGTAGGTCAGCTGCAGCTCGTAGGTCTCGCCGACCCGGATCTTGTCCCACGAGGCGTTGGCGAACACCATGAAGGCGCTGTCGTTGCGCATGTCGAGGCCGAGCTCGATCGAGGTCTCCGACTGGAACGTCGCCGAGGCGAAACAGCCCCGTCGCTGCGCGTTGGCGGCGATCGTCCAGCCGCGCACGGTGTCGACTTCCCGATCGATCGTGTAGGGCGTCCCCGCCGACGCGCTCCCCCCTGCGAACAGCGACGCGCCTGCGAACAGGAACGCCCCCGCGAGGACGGCGACCACGCCGCGTTGACCTTTCGACGACCTCATGACCAGCCCTCTCCCCAGCCGGAACCGGCGCGGCGCCCCCTCGCCGCCGCACCCCGGGACACCGGTTCCGCGACGAGAGGCTACGCGGGCGCGCCCGTCGGTTCAAGGCACCGAAGGATCGATGCGACC
>JAAYVT010000246.1 GCA_012517025.1 Phyllobacteriaceae bacterium
CGCCGCGGTGCGATGCGGCTCGGCGTCGATGCGGGCGATCGCCTCGTCGAAGGCGGCGAGGAGGCCGGCGCCGCCGGGCAGCGGCCGCGGTCCGCGCAGCGCGATCAGCTCGACGAGGCGGCCGAGCCGCCGCGCCGCCGTCGCCTCGCGACCGAACCGCGCCAGCGGATGAGAGAGCAGGCTCGCCACCGCGATCGGTTCCCAGCCGCCGAGCGCCACCTCGCCGACGAGGCGCAGCAGCGCGCCGGGCGCGGTGTGGCCGAGCGGCCGGCCGGCCGAATCGTCGATCTCCAGGCCGAAGCGCGACAGTTCCGCCGCCACCCGGCGGGCGAGATTGCGGTCCGGCGTCACCAGCGCCGCCGTCGCCCCCGGCGTCTCCAGCGCCTCGCGCAAGGCCAGCGCCACCGCGACCGCCTCCTCCGCCTCGTGCCGCGCCTCGAGCAGCGCCAGCCCGTCGAGGGCGTCGTCGAGGGCGAAGGCGCCGGTCGAAATCGCGTCGGCGAAGCCGCGCCAGCTCTCGGTCGTCTCCGCCGGCCGCATCGCCTCGCAGAGCAGGCGCCGGCGGGCGTCGCCGCGCCGATCGGGGCCGCCGAGACGGACGACGTCGGCGCGCTCCACTCCGAGCCGATCGAGGAGCAGGCGCAGACCGTATTGCGGATGCGACGGCACCGGCCGGTCGGCGGTGTCGGCGGCGGGCTCCAGCGCTTGCCACGCCGCCTCGTCGAGGTCGACGTCGAGCCCCGGCAACACCGCGACGCCGCGCGGCAGTCGCGCCACCGCGTCGATCAGTTCGGCGGTGGACGGCACCGAGCCGGTGGAGCCGGCGGCGATCACCGGCCCCTTCGGCGGGTGGGCGCGCAGGCGTTCGGCGGTGGCGCGCACCGCCGCGTGGCGGCGGCGGGTCGGATCCTCGCGCCCCTGTTCGGCGAGATGTTTCGGCCAGACCTCGGTGACGATCGACAGGAAGGCACGCGTCAGCTGCCAGTAGAGGGCGTGATCCTCCGGCACCAGGGTGGCGAGCCGACCCCAGTCGACGCCCTGCGATTCGACCTGATCCATCAGCGTGGCGAGGGCGTCGGCGAGCCGCACCGCCTCGGCCGGGCTGGTCGGCAGCGTCGGCATGGCGGCGGTCAGCGGGTGGGCGGTGGCGCCGGCGAGCCGACCGGTCCAGCCCATCACCAGCCGGGTCAGCGTCAAGCGCCGCTCCAGTGGGGCGATCACCGGGGTGAGGTCGAGCTCCGCCTCGCCGAGCAGCTCGCCGTCCTCGTCGACGTCGCCGAAGGGGCGGATGTCGGGCAGCAGCACCGCCCGACCGTGGCCGCGCCGGGCGACCTCGGCGAGGATCGCATCCGCCGCCGCGCGGGCGGCGCGGCGCGTCGGCACCAACAAGGTGACGTCGGCGAGGGCGGCGGGATCGGCGGCATCGAAGCGGAAGTCGGGGACGAGGGCGCCGTCGAAGAGGGCGCCGATCAGCGTCGGCAGGAACGGGCGACCGGCATCGATCGAGGCGACCCGCGCGGGCGGCCGGGACGCGGAGGGGGTGGTCGCCTCGGCCATCGGCGTCTCCCGTCGGTCGGCGTCAGGCGGCGGAGCCGGCGATCGCCTTTTCCGCCTCTCGGATGGCGCGCGGGGTGCCGACGTGCAGCCACATGCCGTCCATGCGGCAGCCCCACAGCCGCCCCGCCTCCAGCGCGCGATCGAACAGGGTGGTGAGTGAGAACGGCCGACCGACCGGCGGCGCGCCCTCGAACAGGCGGGGCGACAGAATCGCCGCGCCG
>JAAYVT010000247.1 GCA_012517025.1 Phyllobacteriaceae bacterium
CCGCCGACCCCGCTCGACCAGGTGCTGGGCGGCGGCGACGGCGCGACCGCCCGCTTCCAGCTGACGAAATCCTACGGCGGCGCGATTCGCCCGTGGACCCGCGCCGTCACCCGGCCGGTGGTGGAGACGGTCCGCGTCGCCGTCGCCGGGGTGGAGAAGACGCGCGACGTCGACTTCACCGTCTCCGCCGAGGACGGCGGCGTCACTTTCGCGGCCGGTGCGGTCCCACCCGCCGGCGCCGCGGTCACCGCCGGTTTCCGCTTCCTGGTGCCGGCGCGCTTCGACACCGACGAGATCCGCGTCGACCTGACCGCCTTCCTGGCCGGCGAGATCCCCACCATTCCGATCGTGGAACTCAAGGCATGAAGACTCTTACTCCCGCCCTCGCCGCCGCCCTCGCCGGCGGCGTCGGCACCTTCGCCACCTGCTGGCGGCTGACCCGCGCCGACGGTCGCGTCTTCGGCTTCACCGATCACGACCGCGACCTCGTTTTCGCCGGCGTCGTCCATGCCGCCGCCACCGGCTTCACCGCGACCGAGACCACCGCGCGTGCCGATCTGTCGGTCGGCGGGCTCGAGGTCGAGGGCGCGCTCACCTCCGACGTCCTCACCGTCGACGACGTCGAAGCCGGTCTGTGGGACGGCGCGGCGATCGAGATCGACCTCGTCGACTGGAGCGATCCGAACCGCCGCCTCACCCTGCGACGCGGCGTGCTCGGCGAGATCTCGCGCGCCGACGGCGCCTTCACCGCGGAGGTGCGCTCGCTCGCCCACGCACTCGACGAAACCCGCGGCCGGCTGTTCCAGCACCGATGCGACGCCGAGCTCGGCGATGCTCGGTGCGGCGTCGTGGTCGCCACGACCGAGGTCGTGGTGGCGGCGATCGTCGACGATCATCGCTTGCGAATCACCGGGCTCGAAAGCGCCACCGCCGGCGACTTCGATCGCGGCCTCGCCCGCGTCACCGACGGGGAGGGGGCCGGGCGTTCCTCCGAAATCCGCTTCCACGGCGTCGAGATCGACGGCGTGGTGCTCGATCTGTGGCGTCCGCTCGGCGCCGGGCTCGCCGTCGGCGATCGCCTCGCCCTCACGCCCGGTTGCGACCGCCGCTTCGAGACCTGCCGCGACCGTTTCGGCAACGCCGTCGCATTCCGCGGCTTTCCCTTCATTCCCGGCAACGACTTCCTGATCGCCTCGCCGGCGGTCGGCGGCGCCGTCAACGACGGGGGAGCCTACGTCTCGTGACCGAACATCCTCTCCCCACTCGCGCCGCGATCGTCGCCGTCGCGCGGCGTTGGATCGGCACGCCCTATCGTCATCGCGCCAGCCTCGAGGGCGTCGGCTGCGACTGCCTCGGCCTGGTGCGCGGGGTGTGGCGCGAATTCTTCGGCGAGGAGCCCGAGACGCTGCCCGCCTACGCCCCGGATTGGGCCGAGGCCGGCCGCGTCGAGACCCTGATCGCCGCCGGCCGCCGTCATCTCGTCGCCGTCCCGGTCGAACGGGCGCGCCCCGGCGACGTCTTGCTCTTCCGCTGGCGGCCGGAGCTGCCGGCCAAACACGCCGGCATCCTCGCCACCCCCGACCGCTTCGTCCACGCCTACGACGGCTCGGCGGTGGTCGAGAGCCCGCTCGGCCCATGGTGGCGGCGCCGTCTCGCCGCCGCTTTCGCCTTTCCCGGCATCCTCGACGCCGACCCCGACGACGCCTCCTCGCGCACGGAGTGATCCGCCATGGCCACGCTTCTCCTCGCCGCCGCCGGTGCCTCGCTCGGCGGCGCACTCGGTGGTGTCGGCATCGGCGCGGCGATCGGTCAGGCGATCGGCGGCGTCGCCGGCGCGATGATCGATCGGGCGCTGATCCGTTCGGGCACGTCGCTGACAGGCTCGCGCCTCAGCGATCTCGACGTCCAGTCTTCGACCGAGGGCGAGCCGATTCCGCGCGTCTACGGTCGCGTCCGCATCGCCGGTCAGGTGATCTGGGCGACCCGCTTCGAGGAAGAGGCGGTGGAGAGCTCGAGCGGCGGCAAGGGCGGTGTCTCGACCACGAGCTATCGCTACTACGCCAACTTCGCGGTCGGTCTGTGCGAGGGGCCGATCCGTCGGGTCGGCCGGGTCTGGGCCGACGGCACGCTCGTCGATCTCGACCGCATCACCATGCGCGTCCATCTCGGCGGCGAGGACGAGGAACCCGACGCGTTGATCCTCGCCCGTCAGGGCGGCGACGTCCCGGCCTGTCGCGGCACCGCCCACGTCGTCTTCGAGCGCCTGCCGCTCGACGACTGGGGCAACCGCATCCCGCAGTTGACCTTCGAGGTGATCCGCGTCGTCGAACCGTTGGAGGACGCCGTCCAGGCCCTCACCGTGATCCCCGGCGCCACCGAATACGGCTATGCCCCGACCGCCGTCACCCGTGTCGTCGACGGCGAGACGGCGGCCGAGAACCGCCACGTCACCACCGCCGCCAGCGACTTCCTCGCCGCTCTCGACGAGGCGATCGACCTCTGTCCGAACCTGCGCCGGATCGCGCTGGTGGTCACCTGGTTCGGCGACGACCTGCGCGCCGGCGTGTGCCGGCCGATGCCGGCGGTCGAGACGCGCGACAAGACGGTCGCCGCCACCGAAGCCTGGGCGGTCGCGGGCCTGACGCGCGCCACCGCCCGCCTGATCGGGCAGGTCGACGGCCGCGCCGCCTGCGGCGGCACCCCGACCGACGCGTCGGTGATCGCCGCGATCCGCGCCATCCACGACCGGGGCCTCGCCGTCACCCTCTACCCGTTCCTCGCGATGGATGTCGCCGCCGCAAACTCGCTGCCCGACCCCTGGGGCGGCGACCGCCAGGCGGCCTACCCCTGGCGCGGCCGCATCACCTGCGATCCCGCCCCCGGCGTGGCCGGCAGCGTCGATCGCACCGATGCCGCGCGCACCCAGCTCGACGCCTTCGCCGGTTCGGTGCCGGTCTCCGCCTTCTCGCTGGTCGGGGAGACGGTGGTCTGCGCCCGCCCCGACGAATGGTCGTTCCGGCGGATGATCCTGCACATGGCCCATCTCGCCGTCGCCGCCGGCGGCGTCGAGGCGTTCCTGATCGGCTCGGAGTTCGTCGGCCTCAACGCGGTGCGCGACGCCGCCGGCGCCCACCCGTTCGTCGAGACGCTGACCGCGCTCGCCGCCGACGTCCGTTCGGTCGTCGGTGCCTCGACCACGCTCACCTACGGCGCCGATTGGAGCGAATGGTCCGGCCATCACCCCGCCGACGGCTCCGGCGACGTGATCTTCCATCTCGATCCACTGTGGGCGTCGCCGGCGATCGACGCCGTCGGCATCGACGCGTGGTTCCCGCTCACCGACTGGCGGCGCGGCGACCACCTCGACGCGGGTTTCGCCGATCTCGCCACCGATCGCGCCCACGTCGATTCGCGGGTCGAGGGTGGCGAGAACTACGATTGGTACTACGCCTCGCAGGCCGATCGCCTCGCCCAGATCCGCACCCCGATCGTCGACGCCGCGCACGGCGAGGACTGGATCTTCCGTCCCAAGGACCTGCGCGGCTGGTGGACGAACCTCCACCACGATCGCTCCGGCGGCGTGCGCGCCGCCACCTCCACCGCCTGGGTGCCGGGATCGAAGCCGATCTGGCTGACCGAGCTCGGCTGCCCCGCCGTCGATCTCGGCGGCAACGAACCGGCCGCCTTCCCCGACCCGAAGTCTTCGGAATCGCGCCTGCCGTATTTCTCGGCCGGAACCCGGGACGACTTCCTCCAGCGCCGCACCCTGGAGACGGTGCTCGCGCACTGGAATCCCGATCTGAATCCGGACCGGAATCCACTCTCCGTCGCCGGCGTGCGGATGGTACCGCTCGACGGCATCCATCTGTGGGCCTGGGACGCGCGGCCCTTCCCCGCCTTCCCCTCCGCCGCCGACCTGTGGGCCGACGCCTCAGCTTGGTCGACCGGGCACTGGCTGACCGGCCGTCTCGGCGGTCTGTCGGTCGAGGGGCTGATCGCCGCCGTGCTCGCCGACGTCGGCTTCGGCGACGTCGCCTTCCGCGCCGTCGCCGGCCACCTCGACGGCTTCGTCGTCGACCGCCGCATGTCGACGCGCGACGCGCTCGAGCCGATCCTCACCGCCTTCGGCGTCGACGCCCTCGACGTCGGGACGGCGATCCGCTTCGCCGGTCGCGATCGCCGAGCCGACGCCACCGTCGTCCTCGACGACCTCGTCGAGACCGATGCCGATCCGCTCTTCCGCATCCGCCGCACCCAGGAGAGCGAGCTGCCGAACGAGTTGTCGGCGACCTTCTCCGACCCGCTGTTGGAGTTCCGCCGCACCACCGTCACCGTTGGTCGCCGCCTCGGCGCCAGCCGTCGTTCCTCGTCCGCCGATCTCGCCGTGGTCGCGCCGATCGAAACGATGGTTTCGGTCGCGGAGGCCTGGCTCGAGGATCTGTGGGCGGGCCGCAACACCGTCGAAGCGACGGTCGATCCGAGCCGGATCGAGATCGAGCCCGGCGACGTGCTCGACCTCGTTCTGGAGGGACGAACCGAACGGGTGATGGTGGAGAGCCTGACCGACGGCACGGCGCGGTCCTTCTCGGCGCGCAGCCTCGATCCGGCGGTGCGGCGGCCGATCCGCGGCGGCACCCGCCGTCGCGCGACGACGCTGGCGCCGGTGCGGGGCGCGCCGATCGTCCACGTCCTCGACATCGCCCATCCGACCGAGGACGCCGACGCGCATCGTCCCTATCTCGCCGCCTGGGCGGCGCCCTGGACCGGGTCGCTGGCGGTGCGTCGCGTCTACGACGGTGAAACCACCACGGCGACGACCACCATCGATCGCCCGGCGGTGATCGGCGTCACCACCACCGATCTCGCCCCCGGCCCGGTCGGGGTGTGGGATCGCACCCCCCGCCTCGACGTCCGCCTGCACGGGGGGACGCTCGCCGCCGCCTCCGAGCGGTTGGTGCTCGAGGGCGCCAATCGCGCGGCGATCCGTGCGGCGAGCGGC
>JAAYVT010000248.1 GCA_012517025.1 Phyllobacteriaceae bacterium
GGCGACGCCGAGGGCGTCGCCCTCGCCGCCCGTTCGGCCAAGGAGCGCGGCGCCATCACCGCGCTCTACCATTCGACCGACGCGGCGAAGATCGAACGCGCCGCCGCCGCCCATGCCGCCGCCGGCGTCGCGCTGTCGGTGAACCTGACCGGCGGGCTCTACGTCAACCAGAGCGCCGCCTTCTCCGATCTCCACGTCAGCGGTGCAAATCCGGCCGGCAACGCCGCGCTGACCGACGCCGCCTTCGTCGCGCCGCGCTTCCGGGTCGTCGGCATCCGCCGGCCGGCCGCCGCCTGATCACCCGCTTCGAGGATTCATCGATGACCGACGCCTTCGTCTGCGATTTCGTGCGCACGCCCATCGGCCGCTTCGGCGGCGTCCTGAAGGACGTCCGAGCCGACGATCTCGCCGCCCACCCGCTCGCCACACTCCACGCACGCAACCCGTCCGTCGACTGGGAGGCGGTCGACGACGTGATCCTCGGCTGCGCCAATCAGGCCGGTGAGGACAATCGCGACGTCGCCCGTATGGCGGTGCTGCTCTCCGGGCTGCCGGTGTCGGTGCCGGGCACCACCGTCAACCGTCTGTGCGGCTCCGGCCTCGACGCGGTCGGCATGGCGGCCCGCGCCATCGCCAAGGGCGACGCCGATCTGGTGATCGCCGGCGGGGCGGAGAGCATGACCCGCGCCCCCTTCGTCATGCCGAAGGCGACCGAGGCGTTCGCGCGCAAGGCGGAGATCCACGACACCACCATCGGCTGGCGCTTCGTCAACCCGACGCTGCAGGCGCAATACGGCGTCGATTCGATGCCGGAGACCGCGGAGAACATCGCCGAGGACTTCCGCATCTCGCGCGCCGACCAGGACGCCTTCGCGCTGCGTTCACAACAGCGCACCGCGCGGGCGAAGGCCGCCGGCCATCTCGCCGCCGAAATCGCGCCGATCGAGGTCCCGGGCCGCAAGGGGGCGAAGATCGTCGTCGCCGAGGACGAGCATCCCCGCCCGGAGACCACGCTCGAGCAACTGGCGAGCCTGAAGGCACCGTTCCGCAGGACCGGCGGCTCGGTCACCGCCGGCAACGCCTCCGGCGTCAACGACGGCGCCGCCGCGCTGATCGTCGCCTCCGAGGCCGCCGTCCGCCGCCACGGGCTGACCCCGCGAGCGCGGATCGTTTCGACCGTCGCAGTCGGCGTCCCGCCGCGCATCATGGGCTTCGGTCCGTCCCCGGCGGTGAAGAAACTGCTCGCCAAGACCGGGTTCACCCTCGCCGACGTCGACCTGATCGAACTCAACGAGGCCTTCGCCGCCCAGGCGCTCGCGGTCACCCGCGACCTCGGCCTTGCCGACGACGCCGAACACGTCAATCCACACGGCGGCGCGATCGCCCTCGGCCATCCGCTCGGCATGTCCGGCGCCCGCCTCGTCATGACGGCGGTGAACGGGCTCGAACGGCGCGGCGGCCGGCGGGCGATCGTCACCATGTGCGTCGGCGTCGGCCAGGGCATCGCCGCGCTGATCGAGCGGGTGTAACGATGGTCGAGACCGCCCCCCTCGCCCCATCCCCCGTCTCCTCCTCGCCGGTCTCGATCGCGCGGCACGGCGCGATCGCCGTGGTCACCATCGCGTCGCCGCCGGTCAACGCGCTGTCGCGCCCGGTGCGGCAGGGGCTGCTCGATGCGGCGCGAATGCTGGCCGTCGACCCGACCGTGACGGCGGTCGTGCTGACCGGCAGCGCTGGCCGTTTCGTCGCCGGGGCCGATCTGCGTGAGATGGACCGGCCGCCGGACGCGCCGTTCCTGCCCGAGGTGGTCGCGGCGATCGCCGCGATCGCGGTGCCGGTGATCGCGCTCCTCGATGGGCCGGCGCTCGGCGGCGGCTTCGAAATCGCGCTCGCCTGCGACCTCCGCCTCGCCTCCCCTCGTGCGAGCGTCGGCCTGACCGAGACCCGGCTCGGCCTCGTCCCCGGCGCCGGCGGCACCCAACGCATCACCCGTCTGACCGGCGTCGCGACGGCGATACCGCTGGTCTGCGAGGGGCGGATCGTCGCCGCGTCGGAGGCTGCCATCCTCGGTCTCGTCGACGCAGTGATCGACGGCGATCTCGTCGCCA
>JAAYVT010000249.1 GCA_012517025.1 Phyllobacteriaceae bacterium
CCCGCATCGATGGTGTGCTCAACGCGGTGGCGGTGGAGGCCGATTTCGTCGGTCAACTGATGTTGGTCGGCCCCGGCGCCGGCGGCGACGCGACCGCCTCCTCGGTGATCTCCGACATCGCCGACATCGCCCGCGGCACCGCGCTCTCCACCATGGGCAAGCCGTCCGAGCACATGACGCCCTATCTGAAATCGAACGGCACCGGGCGGTTCGGCGCCTATTTCGTCCGCCTGACGGTGCACGATCGGCCGGGCGCCTTCGCCTCGATCGCGACGCGGATGGCGGAGCGCGAGATCAGCCTGGAATCGATCGTGCAGCGGTCGCGCCGCCCCTCCGCCGACGCACCGGCGGAGACCAGCGCGCACGAGCCGCAGCCGGTGATCATGCTCACCTACGAAACCTCGGAGACGGCGCTCAGGGCCGCCCTCGCGGACGTGGAGCGGGACGGTCACGTCTCGAGCCCGCCGCGATTCATCCGGATAGAGACCTTCTGAAGAAGGCGACCCCGGGGAGGGTCGACGAAGAGGAGACCGACGATGTCTTCCGCCCGGGCCAAGGCCCACAAGCTCGACGAAAGCGCGGCGCTCGACCGCATCCTGACCCTCGAGATCGCCCGGACGACCGAGCGAACCGCGGTGGCGGCGGCGCGGCTGCGCGGCCGCGGCGACGAGATCGCCGCCGATCGGGCGGCGGTCGAAGCGATGTGCGCCGAGCTTTCCCGCCTGCCGGTCGACGGCACGGTGGTGATCGGCGAGGGTGAGCGCGACGAGGTCGCCGAGCTGTGGATCGGCGAGAAGGTCGGCACCGGGCGTGGACCGGCGGTCGACATCGCGGTGCTGCCGCTGGAAGGCACGACGATCTGCGCCAAGAACCTGCCGAACTCGATCGCGGTGATGGCGATCGCCGAGGCCGGCGGGCTCCTCAAGACGCCCGACGTCTACATGGACAAGATCGCGATCGGTCCGGGCTATCCCGCCGGTCTGGTCGGCCTCGACCGGACGCCGGCCGAGAATCTGACGGCGCTGGCCGCCGCCAAGGGCTGCTCGGTCGCCGAGATCACCGCCTGCGTCCTCGACCGGCCGCGCCATGCCCGGCTGATCGAGGAGGTGCGGGCGACCGGCGCCTCGATCCGGCTGATCGGCGACGGCGACGTCACCGGCGTGATCCATACGACCGAGCCGGAGGAAACCGGCATCGACATCTACATGGGCATCGGCGGCGCGCCGGAGGGCGTGCTGGCGGCGGCGGCGCTCACCTGCATCGGTGGCCAGATGGAAGCCCGCCTGATGCTCGATCGAGCGGAGAAGGTCGAACGGGCGCGGGCGCTCGGCATCACCGATCCGCGCAAGATCTACGGTCTCGACGACATGGTGAAGGGCGACGTGCTGTTCGCCGCCACCGGCGTCAGCGACGGCAGCTTCCTGCAGGGCGTGAAGTTCGGCCGCAATCAGATCACCACCCACACGGTGGTGATGCGCTCCTCCACCGGCACGGTGCGGTGGATCCGGGCGCGGCACACCCATCTCGACAAGTTCGAGGCGTGACACGGCACCGGGGAGGGACGGGATGCGCCTGACCGGATTTTCCGAGGAGGGCGCCGACCGCGCCGTCCTCGGGGTGACCTCGTCGGCGAGTGGACGGGCGTGGCGCGATCGGCTCGACCCGGCCGGCGCGGCGCGGGCGCTCGGGCTGGCGCAACGGTTCGACCTGCCGGAGATCGTGGCGCGGGTGCTGACCGGCCGCGGCGTCGAGAGCGAGGAGGCGCTCGCCTTCCTCGACCCCACGATCAAGGCGCTGATGCCGGATCCCTCGACCGTCACCGCGATGGACGTCGGCGTGGCGCGCCTCGCCGACGCGGTCGTGCGCGGCGAGACGGTGGCGCTGTTCGCCGACTACGACGTCGACGGCGCCACTTCGGCGGCGGTGATGCGGCGCGCCCTCGTGGCGCTCGGGCTCGATCCGATCGTCTACGTGCCGGATCGCCTGATCGAGGGCTACGGCCCCAACGCGGAAGCGATCGAGGGACTGGCGCGGCGGGGGGCGAGCCTGATCGTCACCCTCGACTGCGGCTCGACCAGCCACGAGGCGTTGGCGCACGCCCGCCGGCTCGGGCTCGACGTGGTGGTGATCGACCATCACGGCTGCGGCGTCGAGCTGCCGCCGGCGGTCGCCGTGATCAATCCCAACCGGCACGACGATCTCTCCGGCCTCGGCCAGCTCTCCGCCTGCGGCGTCGCCTTCGTCACGCTGGTGGCGCTCAATCGCGAACTTCGCCGGCGAGGATTCTTCAAAGCCGGCAAAGAACCAGATCTCCTGGCTCTGCTCGATCTGGTGGCGCTCGGCACCGTCGCCGACGTGGTGCCGCTCCGGGGGCTCAACCGCGCCTTCGTGGTGAAGGGGCTGCAGGTGGCGCGACGGCGCGGCAACGCCGGGCTGACGGCGCTGACGGCGGTGGCGCGGGTCTCCGGGCCGCTGTCGCCCTACCATCTCGGCTTCCTGGTCGGTCCGCGCATCAACGCCGGCGGACGGATCGGCGACGCCGGGCTCGGGGCGCGGCTGCTCGCCACCGACGATCCGGTCGAGGCCGAGCGGATCGCCGCCGAACTCGACCGGCTCAACAAGGAGCGGCAGGTGATGGAAGCGGCGATGGTGGAGGAGGCGGATGCCCAGGTGGTCGCCACCCACGGCACCGATCCCGGTCCGATCGTCGTCGTCTCTTCACCGGAGTGGCATCCCGGCGTGGTCGGATTGATCGCATCGCGGCTGAAGGAACGCTGGCGGCGGCCGGCGGTGGCGATCGCCTTCGATCGCGGCGAGCTCGGCACCGGCTCGGGGCGCTCGGTCGCCGGCGTCGATCTCGGACTGGCGGTGCGCGCGGCGGTCGAGGCGGGGTTGCTCGTCAAGGGCGGTGGCCACGCGATGGCGGCCGGCCTGACGGTGGCGCAGGATCGGGTCGAGGCGGTGCGGACCTTCCTCGCCGAACGGGTGGCGAGCGGCGTCGAGGCGGCGCTCGCGCGACGCGACCTCGCCGTCGACGGGGCGCTGACGGCGACCGGAGCGACGGTCGGGTTGGTCGAGACGCTGGAGAAGGCCGGGCCTTACGGTGCCGGTCAGCCCGAGCCGTTGTTCGCCTTTCCCGCCCACCGCGTCGCCTTCGCCGACGAAGTCGGGCAGGGACACGTCCGTCTCACACTTTCGTCGGGGGACGGAACTTCTCTCAAGGCCATCGCGTTCCGTGCGGTGTCCGAGCCGATCGGCCGGACCATCCTCGCCGCGCGCGGACGGTCGCTGCACGTGGTGGGTGCGCTGGGGCTCGACCATTGGCAAGGTGATGCAAGAGTGCAACTGCGTGTCGTAGATGTCGCGGAACCCCGTGTCGGGGGCTTGTGACGCCGTGGAATTTCCCATTTCTGGGGGCATCGATTCATCGTTCGGTAAGATGAAGGATTCGATGCTTCGTCCGTGAAGTTTCGATCCGTTTCGGGGGAATTCATGTCTGTCATCGGAGAAGGTGTCGCCGCGACCGCATCGCACGGCGAGGAGAAGGTTCGCGTGTCGCGCCGGGATCGGCGGCTGGTGCGCGCCGCGCTCGCCATCATCGCGGTCCTCGCGGTCACCGACGCGGTTCTCTATCTCGGTCAGTTCGTCTGATCGCCTCGGCCGGTCGGCCGACGAGGAACCATCGAAGAAACGCCGCCCGAACCGGGCGGCGTTTCTTTTTGTCCGATGGCTTCTCTTCGTTGTGGCGGGGACGAGGCCTCAGGCGCGGGGGACGATCTCGGCGAGAGCATCGTCGAAGGCGGCGACCAGACGGGCGACGCCGGCCGGCGTGGTGGTCGGGGCGATCAGCATCATGCCGTGGAACGGCGTGATCACCACGCCGCGCTCCAGGAGATGGAGCCGCAATGCGCCCTCGATCTCGGCGTCGCCGATCTTCGCCGCCTCGCCGCCGCTGCGCGGCCGGGTCGGCGACAACATGAACTCCACCCGGGCGCCGATCGAGGTCACCACCCAGGGCAGGCCGTGGCGGGCGATCGTCGCCTCGAGGTCGGCGGCGAGCCGGGCGGCGAGATCGATCATGTGGGCGTAGGCCGCATCCGTCATCACCTCGGTCAACGCGGCGTGCATGGCGGCGACGGCGAGGGCGTTGGCGGTCAGCGTCGTGCCCATGCCGGAATAGCCGGGCGAGGCGGCGCGAGCGGCGCTCATCGCGCTCGCCAGCGCGTCGGTGAAGCCCCAGACGGCGGCGGGCAGGCCGCCGGCGATCGGCTTGCCGAGCACGAAGAAATCGGGATCGAGCCCGGCGAGGCGGGTGTAGCCGCCGGAGCCGGAGGAGATGGTGTGGGTCTCGTCGATGGCGAGGAGCGTGCCGTATTTCCGGGTCAGGTCGCGCAAGCCGGTGTGGAAGCCCGGTTCGGGCTGGACCATGCCGATGTTGGTCATCACCGGTTCGGTCAGGACGAGCGCGACCGAGCGATCGGCGAGAGCGGCCTCGAGCCCGGCGAGATCGTTGAACTGGACGATGCGGGTGTGCTCGGTCAGGTCCCAGACCTGTCCCATCAGGCCGGGGCGCAGAATCGGGCGACCGTCGCGCAGCCGCACGTGGGTGTCGTCGACGGCGCCGTGATAGGCACCGTCGAAGATCAGGATGTTCGGGCGGCCGGTGGCGGCGCGGGCCCAACGGATCACCGAGCGATTGGCGTCGGAGGCGGTCATGGCGATCTGCCACCACGGCAGACCGAATCGTTCCGCCAGCAGACGGCCGACCTCCGGCACCAGGGCGGAGGGCATCATCGCCGTCATGCCGCGCCGTGCCTGCGCCTCGATCGCGGCGACGACGGGCGGCGGGGCGTGGCCGAACATCGAGCCGGTGTCGCCGAGGCAGAAGTCGGCGTGGGCGTGGCCG
>JAAYVT010000250.1 GCA_012517025.1 Phyllobacteriaceae bacterium
GGCGGGTGGCGGCGAGGAAGGCGTCGCCCTGGGCCTCGGCGGCCTTCTGGCGATAGTGATCCCAGACGCGCCAGCCGGCGACGGCGAGGACGACCGCGACGGCCGCCGCCAGAATCGCGACGCCCCAGCGGTCCCAGAACTTCTTCAGCTTCTCCTGGCGGAGTTCCTCGTCGATCTCGTTGAAGATGTCGGCCATCTCGCTCCGCCCGCTGCGCTTCCGTCCGTCTCGACGGACCCGATGTCGTCGTTCCCGTCGTGCCGCTCGCGGGCACGACGAAAGACACCCGGCCGAGCCTTCGCCCGTGCCGGATGCGACGGCACCATACCCTTTCGCATCGCCCCCCGCAAACCATGCTTGGGCGGCTCGAAAGGCCCCGTCTCCCTCGCCTCTTTCCCGGCAATCACAGCGATTTCGTGGCGAAACCGCGACGCCGACGCCGGCGGCGGCGGTGCGATGCCGATCGGCCACGCCGAGCGATCCGGCGGCGGGACGACTCGTCGCGGGCGGACCGAGGGGGTATGCTGCCGCAACACTCTCTTTGCCGCGATCGCGCCGGAGGGAGCGGGCGAGATCGAAGGAGTTCACCATGGCCTGTTCGTGCGGTTCGGCTTGCGCCTCGGAAAAGGCGGCCCCCGCCTCGGTCGATCCGCGCTGGCGGCGAGCTTTGTGGATCGCGCTTCTCGTCAACGGCGGCATGTTCGCCGCCGAGATCGTCGCCGGTCTCGCCGCCGGGTCCTCGGCGCTGCAGGCCGACGCGCTCGACTTCCTCGGCGACTCCGTCAACTACGCGATCGCGATCTGGGTCGCCGGTCTCGCCCTGACGTGGCGGGCGCGGGCGGCGCTGATCAAGGGTGCCGGCCTGATCGCGCTCGGTCTGTGGGTCGGCGCCTCGACGGCGTGGCATCTGGCGCGCGGCACCGTGCCGACGGCGGAGGTTATGGGGATCGTCGGCTTCGCCGCTCTGCTCGCCAACGGCTTCGTCGCGGTGATGCTCTATAGGTTCCGCGACGGCGACAGCAACATGCGTTCGGTGTGGATCTGCTCGCGCAACGACGCGATCGGCAATCTCGCGGTGCTGGCCGCGGCGGCGGGGGTGTTCGGCACCGGCGCCGGCTGGCCGGACGCGATCGTCGCGGCGATCATGGCGACGCTCGGCATCGCCGGCGGCGTCGAGATCGTGCGTCACGCCCTCGCCGATCTCGCCCGAGACGCGGACGAAGAAGAAGACGACGACGACGACGAGGTGGAGATGCCCCGGCTGGCGATGACGGAGCCGCGCTCCTGATCGTCGGCCTCGCCGGAGCCCGCCGACGCGGCGCCCGAGCGAGCCCCTCACCCGCCGAGATCGACCGCTTCGACCACCACCGCGGTGGCGAGGCCGCCGGCGGCGGCGGCGGCGGCGAGACCCCGTTCGCCGGGGCGCAGACGATGAAACAGATCGGCGAGGAGGATCGCTCCCGAAGCGGCGATCGGGTGGCCGCGCGCCAGCGCACCGCCGTGGCGATTCGCCGCCGCCGCCGGGATCGCGAGGTCGGCGAGGAACACCATCGCCTGAACCGCGAAGGCCTCCATGATCTCCACCGCCGCGAGATCTCCGACCGTGA
>JAAYVT010000251.1 GCA_012517025.1 Phyllobacteriaceae bacterium
CGCACCGCCTGGGTGCGGCTTTCCGACGGCACGGTCAAGGAGTTCCCGCACGACAAGGCGGTCGGCGGCGTCGCCTTCCTGCCGAAGGGGCTGAGGCTCGCCACGGCGACCACCGACAAGGCGATCCTGCACTGGGTGACCGCCGAAGGCGCGCCGGTCGACATGCCGTGGAAGGGCGCCCACACCGGCATCACCACTTCGCCGGACGGCCGCTTCCTGGTCACCACGATGCAGGAGCCGGCGCTGCACGGCTGGCGCATCGACGACATGAAGCACATGCGGATGACCGGCTATCCGCTCAAGGTGAAGTCGATCTCGTGGTCGGCGAAGGGGCGGTTCCTGGCCACCGCGGGCGCCAACGCCGCGATCCTGTGGCCGTTCCTGTCCAAGGACGGGCCGATGGGCAAGGCGCCGCTGGAGCTCGGCGCGCGCGACCGCATCGTCTCGGCGGTCGCCTGCCACCCGACCGAGGACGTGGTGGCGATCGGCTGGGACGACGGCATGATCCTGGCCTGCCGCTTCGGCGACGGGGCGGAGGTGCTGCTGCGTCAGGGCGACGGCTCGCCGATCACCGCGCTCGCCTGGGACGCGGCCGGTGTGAGGATCGCCTTCGGCTCGGAACGGGGCAGCGGCGGGATCGTCGACATCCGCAAGTGACGCACGCCCGGCGAAGTTCGGACAGGTCCGAACTTCGCGAGCGTCGTGACCGTTTCGTCGTCGTGTGCGCCGCGTCGGACGAGAATGATTTCTCGGCTCGGGACAGCGGGCTCACCAGGGCCGCGGGTCGGGCTCGGGCGGCGGCACCAGGCCGAGGATCGCCCCGGCGAAGAGCGCGGCGAGGGTGCAACCGATCGGCGACAGGGTGAGGTTGCCGAGCAGCGGCCAACCGTAGTCGAGGCCGGAGAGCACGAAGGTCGCCGCCATCACCGCATAGGAGAGGCCGCCCCACAGCGGCTTCAGGGTGCGCCAAGCGGAGGCGTCGCCCCAGGTCGATTCGGCGGCGCCGAGCAACGCCGCTCCGGGAATGTTGAGCACCAGGAAGAGGATCAGGCCGGCGGGGAAGTCGATCAGCATGCCGATCAGCGGCGGCGACTCGCGATAGAAGGCGACCAGACGGCGCAGCGCGATGGCGAGATCGGGGACGGCATAGGCGACGACGTCGGGCAGGCGGAAGGCGGTGATCAGCGACTCGCCGTGGCCGCGCGCCAGCGCCCATACGGTCGCCACCAGCGCCGCGATCGCCGCCGCCACGACATGTCCCGCCAGACCTCTCATTCGACATCCCTCATGACCCGATCGGGGATCCTATCGGACAGGCATTTCCATCGCGTTTACGGGCGGGGGGCGTCGGGGCATTTCCGACGCGGGACCCCGCTTCGCCGCCACCGGTCAGGCCGCGGCGATGGTCTTCAAGAAGGCGTCGACGCGACCGCGCAGGTCGGCGGAGCGGCGGTCGAGCGCCTCGGCGAGGCCGAGCAGGCTCTCGGCGCTGCGCGAGGTCTCGCCCATGGCGCCGTCGACTTCGCGGATGTTGGCGTCGACGTCGCGCGTCGCGGAGGCGGCGAAGTTGACGTTGCGGGCGATCTCGGTGGTGGAGGCGCTCTGCTCCTCGATCGCGGCGGCGACCGACATGGTCAGGCCGTCGATGGTGCGGATGGTCGAACGGATCTCCTCGATCGCGTCGACCGAGGCGCGGGTGGTGGTCTGCATCTCGACGATCTGGGCGGAGATTTCCTCGGTCGCCTTGGCGGTCTGGTCGGCGAGCGCCTTGACCTCGCTCGCCACCACCGCGAAGCCGCGGCCGCTCTCGCCGGCGCGCGCCGCCTCGATGGTGGCGTTGAGGGCGAGGAGGTTGGTCTGCTCGGCGATCGAGCGGATCAGGCCGACGACGTCGCCGATCTTCTGGGCCGAGCCGGCGAGCCCCTGCACGGCGGAGGACGAGCGCTCGGCGGTCGCCACGGCGGCGCGGGCGGTGTTGGTGGCGTCGGTGACGCGACCGTTGATCTCGGCGACCGAGGCGGAGAGTTCTTCAGCGGCGGCGGCGACGGTCTGGACGTTGCCGGCGGCGCGGTCCGAGGCGCCGGCGACGTCGCGGGTGCGCGCGCCGGCGTCGTGGGTGGCGTCGATCTGGCGGCGGGCGGCGCCGGCGAGGGTCTGGACGGCCTGCGTCAATTCGCCGGTCAGGTCGCGGATCTCGGCGTCGAAGACGGCGATCGCGGCGTCGACCTTGCCCTGGCGCTCGGCGCGGGCGCGGCCTTCGACGGTGAGGTCGGCCTGCATCGTCTGCGACCGTTCCACCGTCGCGCGGAATTCGGAAACGGCGTGGGCGATCGCGCCGATCTCGTCGCCGCGTTCGAGCTCGGGAACGTCGACGGCGGTGTGGCCGGCGGAGACTTCCTTCATCACGCCGACGAGGCGGGCGATCGGACGGGTGACGTCGGCGCGCACGCGCCAGAAGCCGACGAGGCCAACCAGCAGCGAGACGCCGACGAGCGCGCCGACCGCCATGCGAGACCGCTCGGCGAGATTGTCGCGGAGGGTGGAGGCGGCCGCGGCCTGATCCGCCAGTCCGGTGGCGAGCGCCTCGAGGTCCTTGTTGAGGGCGCTGCGGACGGAGCGGTTGGCGTCGTTGTCGCCGTATTCACGCGCGGCGAGGAAGCCGACCTCCCGCCCGCGCCGGACGAGCTCCAGACGGAAGGTGCGGAATTGGGCGACCCGGTCGGCGAGGGTGTCGAAGCGTCCGCGCAGCGCGGGGGCGACGTCCCGGCTCCAGTCGTTCATCTCGCGCGTCATGCGATCGAGATTGGCGATCATGCCGACCGCGTATTTGTCGAGCTTCTTGGGATCTTCCGACATGTAGACGCCGCGGCTGTCCATCACGACGGCATAGATCAACCCGTTGATCCGCTCGACGTAGGCTTGACCGAGGAAGGCGCGACGCATCTCGTCGCCGGCCTCGCGCTGCGCCGCCTGCGTCCACAGACCGACCACCCCGACGATCACCGAGACGAGGACGGTCATCGCGAAGAGGACGGCGAGCTTGGCGGCGATCGACGTGTTGCGCATGGGCGGTTCCCCCGAATCTTTCGGCGAAGGATCCCCCGGCTCGGTAAAGAAAGCGTTCTGAAGCGCTCGCGACTTCAAAATGCCGCGACGTCACGTGGTGTTTTCACGATGAAAAACCCGGAGGCGAGCCTCCGGGTTCGATCTTCCCTCACGCGTGATCTCGTGCTCAGTGCACGAGAACATTGCGGAACGACCACGGATCTGCGGTATCCAGGTCTTCGGGAAAGAGACCGGGCCGATCGGTGACCGGCGTCCAGTCGGTGTACCGGCCGACGACCGGGCCGAGGTAGGGGGTTTGGACCTCGAGGCAGCGCGCGTGATCCATCTCGTCGGCCTCGACGATGCCGGCCTCCGGGTTCTCGAGCGCCCACACCATGCCGGCGAGCACGGCGGAGGAGACCTGCAGACCGGTGGCGTTCTGGTAGGGGGCGAGCACGCGGGTCTCCTCGATGGAGAGCTGCGAACCGTACCAATAGGCGTTCTTGGCGTGGCCGTAGAGCAGGACGCCGAGCTCGTCGACGCCGTCGACGATTTCGTGCTCGTCGAGGATGTGGTTCTTCGGCTGCTTCTTGCCGCCGGCGCCGAACATCTCGTGCAGCGACAGCACCGCGTCGCCGGCCGGATGATAGGCGTAGTGGCAGGTCGGGCGGTACTCCGGCGCGTCGGGTGAGCCGACGGTGTAGTAGTCGGCGATCGAGATCGACTCGTTGTGGGTGACCAGGAAGCCGAACTGGGCGCCGGGGGTCGGGCACCAGGTGCGCACGCGGGTGTCGGCGCCGGGCTGGAGCAGGTAGATCGCCGCCTTGCAGCCCTTCTCATGGGTGCGGGCGTTCGCCGGCATCCAGGTCTCGGCGGTGCCCCAGCCGAGCTCGGCCGGCTGCTGCCCCTCGGAGACGAAGCCCTCGACCGACCAGGTGTTGACGAACACGTTCATCGGCTTGGGGTTCTTCGAGCGCTGGGTGTCGCGTTCGGCGATGTGGACGCCCTTGACGCCGAGGCTCTGCATCAGCTTCGCCCAGCCCTCGCGGGTGGTCGGCGTCGCGACTTCCACGCCGGTGTCCTTCGCGATGTTGAGGAGCGCGGCCTTGACGAACCACGACACCATGCCGGGATTGGCGCCGCAGCAGGAGACGGCGGTCGGACCACCGGGGCGCGCCGCCTTCTCGGCGCGCACGGTCTCGCGCAGCGCATAGTTGGAGCGGTCGGCGGTGGTCGCCTTGTCGTCGAAATAGAAGCCGAGCCACGGCTCGACGACGGTGTCGACGTAGAGGGCGCCGAGCTCGCGGGCGAACTTCATCAGGTCGAGCGAGCCGGTGTCGACCGACAGGTTGACGATGAAGGCGCGGCCGTCGCCGTTCTTCACGAAGGGGGTGAGGAGGTCGCGGTAGTTGTCCTTGGTCACCGCCTGATGGACGAAGGCGTAACCGCGCTCGTCGACCAGCGCGCGGTCGGCGTCGGAGGGGTCGATCACCACGAGGCGGGACTTGTCGAATTTGAAATGGCGCTCGATCAGGGGAAGCGTGCCGCGGCCGATCGAGCCGAAGCCGATCATCACGATGGGGCCGGTGATTTCGCCGTAGATCGGCCATGTCTTCATTCGTTTCCACTCCTTGGTGCCGCCGCGACCGGGGCGGCCGGACGGTGGGGGAGGCCGCCGGACGGGGCCTCGGGTTTCGTGATCACAAAACAGGGAGGATCGGCGCGGGTCAACGAGAATCCGCGTCGCAGGACCGTCATCTCGGTCGGACGCCGGTCAATCCTCCTCCTCGGGGGCTCTGCCGGCGACGATCGCGGCGATGCGGGCGGCGCCGAAGCCGTCGGAAGGGTCGATCTCGGCGGCCTTGGCGAGGGCGGCGAGCCCGTCGTCGATCTCGCCGGTGCGCGCCTTGCACCAGCCCCAGGCGACCAGCGACTGGACCAGGAAGCGCTGCGGTTTCGGATAGCCGGTGCAATCGACCGAGCCGGGGGTGAGGCGCCGCCAGTCCTCGGGCAGGCCGAGGGCGCGGGCGCCGTCGCGGACGCACCAGGCGGCGTGCGGCGCGGCCTCGGCGAGACGGTTGGCGTAGAAATAGAACTTGTAGGCGCCCATGCGGACGTCGCGATCGTTCGGCGCGACTTGGAGGGCGGCGAGCACGGCGGCTTCCGAGCGCTCCGGCTCGCTGCGGGCGGCGCGCGCACCCTCGAGCAGATCGAAGGGATCGGGCGGGGTGTCGAGATCGACGGTCACGGCGATGTCCTCGGGCGTTCGGTTCGCGACACGGGACGCGACATCTCCGTCGCGGAACGCCTCTCGTCCCTCGTGTGATCGAGGTCGATGCAGGAGCGATGCCACGGGAGGACGGCGCGGAGAGTTCGCGCCCCACGGCTCGACGTCTCGCCGTCTTCACGACGGAGAGCCGGGGCGGCCGCATGAGCAGCGGCGCCGGACCGGCCGGGTCGACGGGTGGTCGACCGAGACGGAGCCGTGGGGCGGAGACCCGCGCGCCGCGCAGGCGCGACGGGGGGGGGAGGGAGACCTCAGGCGACGCGGGCGGCGGCGGTGAGGGCACCGGTCGCCACGACCGGGCCGCGTGCCTCGGCGAGGGCGCCGTCCTGGAGCTCGAGCGCCAGGAAGCGGTCGCGATCGACCGGGCCGGGCAGATCGAGGCCGAGGGTGAGGGCGGGCGAGAAGCCGAAGCGGACGTAATAGGGCGCGTCGCCGACCAGCACGATCGAGCGATGGCCGAACCGCTTCGCCCGGCCGATCGCCGCGCGCATCAACGCCGCCCCGAGGCCGAGCGAGCGGGCCGCCGCGTCGACGGCGATCGGGCCGAGCATCAGGCTCGCGCCGGCCGCGCCCGCCTCGACGTGCCACAGCCGCACCGTGCCGATCAGACGGCCGGCGCGATCCTCGGCGACCAGGGCCAGACCCTCGGCGGGGCGACGATCCTCGCGCAGACGCTCGCAGGTCTTGGCGAAGCGGGTCGGGCCGAAGGCGGCGTCGAGCAACGCCTCGCGCGCGGCGACGTCGCGGACGCGCTCGTCGCGGATGCGGAAGGCGGGGGTGGGCAGGGCGGCGAGACGGGGGCGAATCGCGTTCATCGGTCGAGGTCCTCGGGGATCGAGAGGGACGACGACCCTCGTGCCGGAAACGGGTCCGGCCGGTCGGGAGCGGCTGTACGGGAGAAGCGCGGGGGAGAGGTCCCCCGCGAGGCTCGAGAAAAGCGCGGTGGCGAGGCCTCCGCGGGCGATCCTCAGATCACGTAGCTCTTCAAGGGCGAGAAGCCGTTGAAGGCGACCGCCGAATAGGTGGTCGTGTAGGCACCGGTGCCCTCGATCAGGACCTCGTCGCCGATCTCCAGCGAGACCGGCAGCCAGTAGGGCTCCTTCTCGTAGAGGACGTCGGCGGAATCGCAGGTCGGGCCGGCGAGCACGCAAGGCGCGAGCTCGTCGCCGTCGCGCTCGGTCTTGATCGGATAGCGGATCGCCTCGTCCATGGTCTCGGCGAGGCCGCCGAACTTGCCGATGTCGAGGTAGACCCAACGGACGTCGTCGCCGTCCGACTTCTTCGACACCAGCCCCACCTCGGCCTTGATCACGCCGGCCGAGCCGACCATGCCGCGACCCGGCTCGATGATGGTCTCCGGCACGTGGTTGCCGAAGTGGGTCAGGATGGCGTCGGAGATCGCCTGGGCATAGGCCTCGACCACCGGCACGTTCTTCAGATACCGGGTCGGGAAGCCGCCGCCGAGGTTGACCATCTTCAGCGTGATGCCGCGATCGGCCATCTCGCGGAAGATGCCGGCCGCCGAGGCGACCGCCGCGTCCCAGGCGCCGGTGTTGCGCTGCTGCGAACCGACGTGGAAGGAGACGCCGTAGGCCTCGAGGCCGAGACGGTGGGCGTGCTCGAGCACGCGCGGCGCCATCTCCGGATCGCAGCCGAACTTGCGGCTGAGCGGCCACTCGGCGCCGGCGCCGTCGGAGAGGATGCGGCAGAACACCTTCGAGCCGGGGGCCGAACGGGCGATCTTCTCGACCTCGGCCTCGCAGTCGACGGCGTAGAGACGCACGCCGAGCTCGAAGGCGCGGGCGACGTCGCGCTCCTTCTTGATGGTGTTGCCGAAGGAGATGCGCTCCGGGGTGGCGCCGGCGGCGAGCGCCATCTCGATCTCCGGTACCGAAGCGGTGTCGAAGCACGAGCCGAGCTCGGCGAGAAGGGCGAGCACTTCCGGCGACGGATTGGCCTTCACCGCGTAGAACACGCGGGTGTCCGGCATCGCCTTGGCGAAGGAGAGGTACTTCTCACGGACGACGTCGAGGTCGACCACCAGGCAGGGACCGTCGGGACGTCGGGTGCGGAGGAATTCACGGATACGATCGGTCATGACGGGGTCCTTCCCGGACGGTCCAGCAGTGCCGAGAGATCTCGGCGTTCGGTCATCCCCGCGTCGGGCCGGAACCGTCTGCGGGCGTTTCCTCCGCGCCGTCGGCGCGAAAGTGTTCGGGGAGCGAAACGCACCGTGTCGCGCCGCTGTGGAGACGGCGAAGCACGGGTGAACGCACCCGATGAGCCGATCGAACGACCGGCCCGAACCCGCGCGACGAAAGGGGCGCGGACCCTGCCGTGGGCAGACGCGAAATCGCGTCCGTTCACGGACGTTGCTGCCATGGCTTGGAAGGGTGACCCCGTCCGCACGCCGGCAAGGATGTAGTTGCCTCTTCAGTAACCCCGGCCTTTGGACGAGCCGGCAGAGACCAAAAAAGCCCTCTACGTCGTTGCTTCAAGCCACGTCCCCCGTGTGAGACACGAGGTGCGCCGGTTTCGATCTCCGGCTGCCGGTTGCCCCGGCGGGTTCCGAGCCTCTTGTCTCGGAGGGTCCACCGACCGGCACGCGGCCACAGGCACGTGCGAATTTGGGCGAGGCGGGATATAGGGCCGTTCGCCCTGCGACACAAGTGAAATCTCGATGACGGTCGGACATTTTCACACCCGTCGCAAGTCGCGGGCCGGACGAGGGAATTCCCGGATTCTCCAAGTCTGTGGCGGTTCGCCGGCGAGGGGGCGCGACGGTGCCGTGATGTGCCCGCGGAGGGCATAGCGACGGATGCTTTCGCGACGACGATCGGCTAAGGTCGTCGGCGATCGTTCGACGACAGGAGACGGCGATGGACACGCTCACCCGCATGCAGGCCTTCGTCCAGGTGGTCGACGCCGGCGGGTTCTCGGCGGCGGCGCGCAAGGCGGGCAAGTCGAAGGCGTTGCTGTCCAAATACGTCCGCGACCTCGAGGACGAGCTGGGAGTGCGTCTGCTCAACCGGACGACGCGCCAGCTGTCGCCGACCGAGGCCGGCATCGCCTATCACCGCGAGGCGTTGGACATCCTGCAACGGCTCGACGATCTGACCGCCTCGGTGCGCGACACCCACACTCAGGCGCGTGGCCATCTCAGGATCTCGGCGCCGCGCTCCTACGGCGACGCCGAGCTCGGCGCGGCGGTGGTCGAGTTCATGGAGGGGCACCCCGACATCACCGTCGACCTCCGCCTCGACGACCGATTCGTCGATCTGGTCGAGGAGGGGTTCGACGTGGCGATCCGCGTCTCCGAACCGCTCGATTCGAGCCTGATCGCGCGGCGGCTGTCGACCTTCCGGGTGGTGACCTGCGCGGCGCCGGCGTGGATCGAGATCCACGGCCGGCCGGAGAAGCCCGACGATCTGCTCGGGCTGCCGGCGATCTGCGACACCAACGCCCGCAACTGGCACCATTGGCCCTACATCGTCGAGGGCGAGCGCACGGTGGTGGCGGTCAGTCCGCGCATGAACGTCAACGGGCCGCAGGTCACCGCCACCGCGGCGGTGGCGGGGATCGGAGTGGCGCGGGTGCCGTTGTTCGCGGCGGCGGCGGCGATCGAGGCGGGCGATCTGGTGGTGCTGCTCGAGGACTTCGAGCTGACCGGGCTCACCGTCAACGCGGTCTATCCGCATCGCCGCCACCTCTCCGCCAAGGTGCGGGTCTTCGTCGACTTCCTGGTCGAGTGGTTCGAACGGCGGCGCCGGCGCGATCCGGTGATCTGATCGCGACCGGCGGATCGGCGCGAGGTCAGGCGGCGACGTCGACCAAGAAACGATCGATCTCGGCGCCGAGACCGCGCGAACAGTCGTCGAGCTCGCGCGACAGGCGCGCCATCCGTTCGGCGGCGGCGTCGGTGCGACGGGCGACGTCTCCGACGCCGGCGACGTCGGAGGCGGCATCGGCGGTGCCCGAGGCGGCGGCGTCGGCGGAACGCGAGATCTCGTTGGTGCCCAGCGTCTGGCGACCGACCGCTTCGGCGATGGCGCCGGTGTAGTCGGCGGTGGTGCCGATCTTGGTTCCGATCTCGGCGATGGCGGCGACGGCGGCCTCGACCTCGATGCGGATGGCACCGATCTGCGCGGCGATCTCGTCGGTCGCCTTGGCGGTCTGGCCGGCCAGCGTCTTGACCTCGGCGGCGACCACCGCGAAGCCGCGCCCGCTCTCGCCGGCGCGCGCCGCCTCGATGGTGGCGTTGAGGGCGAGCAGGTTGGTCTGTTCGGCGATGGCGCGGATGAGGTCGACGACCGC
>JAAYVT010000252.1 GCA_012517025.1 Phyllobacteriaceae bacterium
CGCCTGTTCGCCGTGCAGGTCCTCCACGGCCTGCGTCGCCGTCTGCAGCTGGTCGTCGAGCCGCGCTTCGTCGGCGCGGGTCTGGGAAATCGCCTGCTCGATCTGGGCGAGCGCGTCACGTCCGGAAATCATGGATCTCACCACTCGGTGATGGCGCCGGCCGAGGTCGGCATCGCCCAACGCACGTCGATCTCGCCGCGGCGCTTGTCGCCGAGGACCGGGTTCTCGATGATGCCGTCGTCGGCCTTGTCGGCGGCGACGCGGTCGTAGGTCGCCTGCGGCACCCGCTGCCCCCAGATCGTCACCGTCTTCGTCTGCTGGGTCTCTTCCGAGGTGATCACGCGCGGCAACGCCTGGCCCGACGGCCCGATCGCCTCGACGATCAGATAGAAGTTGCGCGACGCCTTGTTTGGCGGCAACCGATAGACGCCGGAGCGCACGCCCGGCCGGCTCACCACCCGGATCTGATAGACCTCGCGCAGCGTCGAGGTCAGCGCCGTGGCGTCGGCGATCGCCGCCTTGGCGGCGGGAGCGTCCTGGCGCGTCAGCGCCGCCTGTCCGGCTTGCGCGATCGTATCGACGCGGGCGGTCGCCGCCGGCACCTTCGCTTCGTCGCGCGCCGTCTGCACCGCCTTGGTCAATTCCGCCGGCAGCGTCCGGGTGATCTCGACGCGTTGCGCCTCCGCCGCGCGCTCGGCCCCGCCGACCACGAAATAGGAATATCCGCCGATCGCCACCGCCAGCGCGACCGCCGTGCCGCCGATGATCGCCGCCCAACGGCCGCGATCGATCCACATCACCGCCAGAGTGCGGGAGAGGCTCGGCGGTGTCGGCGTGTAGGAGAAACGGCTCTCCTCGAGCGAGCGCACGCCCTCCTCGATGATCGCGTCCGGCACCTCGATGCCCTGATCGGCATAGAGCTTCTTCAGCCGGGTGACCAACGCCGCCTTGCGGGCGTCGTCGTCGAGCTCCCGGAGCGCCACCGTCTCCTGGTGGCGCAGGGTGTCGACGACGTCCATCGCCAACATCAGGTCGTCGAGCTTCTGGGGCGCCGCGGCCGCGGACGGGGCGAGCCCGGCCGCGTTCGGCGACGTCGTCGCGACGTCGGTCATCGCATGCGTCCTCAGGAGGCCTTGTCGAGATCGGCGCCGGCGGAGACCAGACGCGCGATGCGGCGCTTGCCGTCCTCGACCGCGTCGCGGATCTCGGCCGAGTTCTTGGTCGAAGCGTCGCGCATCTCGGCGATGATCTCGGTCGACTTGACCTGGAAGTTGACGACCGAGTCGACCAGCTTCTTGACCGCGTCGGCGCGGATCGTCGGGCCGTAGCCGGCGCGCACCGCCGCCTCCTGCACCTTGTCGCCGATCTCGGCCAGCGACTCGAGGCTCTTCGACACGCCTTCCTTCATCGCGTTCAGCGTCTGCGTCGCCTCGTTGAGGCCGAACATGCCGGTGAACGAGGCCTTGAGCGCCGTCAACACCGAATCGTTGGTCGAGAAGAACGAGACCGCCTGCTGATAGACCCGCTCCTTGGCGTTGGTCGTCTGCATCAGACGCGCCATGATCACTTCCGACGTGTTGTAACCGATGGTCAGGTTGTCGGAGAGATCCTTGGCGATCTGGTAGCGCTTCTCCTCGTCCTGGGTGCGGCGGACGTATTCGTCCCGCTCCAGCTCGAGCCGCGCCTTCTCGGCCGCCTCACCTTGGAAGGCGGTGACCTTTTCGGAAGCCGCGGCGAGATCGGCCTTGGTCTGGTTCCAGTGGCTCTCGGCCTGCTTCAACACCTCGAGCGCCAGCACTTCGGCCTGCTTCAGCGCGCCGCTGAAGTCGCGATAGGCCTCGAGGATGGTGCCCTCGCGCTCGATCTGGTTCTTCGTCTCCTTGGAGACGTCGATGTAGATCGAGCGGATCTTGTCGAAGCGATCGGCGATGTCGCCGCGGCTGAGCTTCATCCAGGCGTTGGTGGCGCGCTCGAACATGTCGAGTTTGCCGTCGGCGATCTGGTCGACCATCTTCTTGGCGTCGTCGCGGATGCTGTCGAAGCCGGCGGTGATCGCCTTGTAGCGCTCGCCGATCTCCATCTGCGACACCTGATTGCGCACCACCTCGTTGAACACCTCGGCTTGACCGAGGGTGCGGGTGATGATCACAATCTTGTCGGGGCTGAGATCCGAGATCTTCTCGAGCAGGCCGACGATCGGCGCCTCCTGCGTCGCCGGCGGCGCCAAGCCGAGGTCGCGCAGCGCCCCCATGGCCTTGTCGAGATACTGCATCGGCGTTTTGACGAGGACGTCGCTCACGGGGGCTTCTCCCTGAATGGTCGGACGGACGATCCGCCGCGGCGTCGACATGGTGTCTCGGCGGGCGTTTCGCCAGGGGTCGAGGCTACGACACGCAGTCACGCTCCCGATGACACCGCGACGCGCGCCGGCGCATTCGACACCGGGACCTCGCGGTTGTCCACCGGGGCGATGCGAGATCCGCCCGTCGCATCGTCGCGGGCCGTCCGAGACTGGCGCGAATCCCGAAAATCGATAGGATCGAATCGATCGAAATCGGAAATCCGCGCGTGCCCACCCTCCTCGTCCTGATCGTCGGCTATCTCCTCAGCCAGTTCTACCGCTCCTTCCTCGCCGTCATCGCGCCCGAGCTCGGCCGCGACGTCGGCCTCGACGCGGCGTGGCTGGGGCTGGTCTCGGCCGCCTTCTTCGCCGCCTTCGCGGCCGTCCAGATCCCGGTCGGCGCCTCGCTCGACCGTTTCGGCGCCCGCCGCACCGTAGCCCTGCCGATGCTCCTCGCCGCGCTCGGCGCCGGCGTCTTCGCCTGGGCGCGCGAACCCTGGGTGTCGGTCGCCGGCATGGCGCTGATCGGTTTCGGTTGCGCGCCGATCTACATGGGCTCGCTGTTCGTGATCGGCCGCACCACCACGCCGCACCGCTTCGCGCTGTGGTCCTCGGCGATCGTCGGCATCGGCTCGCTCGGCAACCTCGCCGCCGCCACCCCGATGGCCGCCGCCGCGCAGGCCTTCGGCTGGCGGACCACCATGTTGGCGATCGCCGCCGCCACGCTGGTCTCCGCCGCGCTGGTGTTCGTGGTGGTCCGCGATCCCCCGCCGCTGATCGAGAAACACGCCGAGACCGGCCGTCGCCCGAGCCTCGTCGACGTCCTGGCGATCCGCGAGCTGTGGCCGCTCTTTCCGATCGCGCTGACCTCCTACCCGATCGTGGTGGCGGTGCGCGGCCTGTGGGTCGGCCCCTATTTCTCCGACGTGCACGGGCTCGGCCCGATCGAGCGCGGCAACGCCGTCTCGGTGATGGTCTTCGCGATGATCGCCGGCGCCTTCGTCTACGGCCCGCTCGACCGCTGGCTCGGCACCCGCAAATGGGTGGTGGTCGGCGGCACGCTGGCGACCATCGCCGCGCTCGGCGCCCTCGCGCTCGCCCCGACCATGCCGGTCGGAGAGGCAAGCCTCGCCTTCGGCGCCATCGGCGGCCTCGGCATGACCTACGGCGTGCTGATGGCCCACACCCGCGCCTTCCTCCCCGCCGCCCTGCTCGGGCGCGGCCTGACGCTGATGAACATGGCGCTGATCGGCGGCGCGGCGATCCTGCAGCCGCTCTCCGGCGTCTTCGTGAAGCGCATGCTCGCCGCCGGCGTCGCCCCGGCGAATGCCCACGGCACCCTCTACGGCGCCTTCGCCGTGGCGCTCGCGGCGACGCTGGCGGTCTACCTCCTGGCGAAGGACGCCCGCCCGCGCTGAGCGAAAACCGTCGTCGTCGCCCCGCGTTCCCCGGCGAGCGCCGGGCGGGAAAAACTGTTTCGCGCCGGCCGGCGAATTCGCAATCGCCGACGCCGCGACGATCGCGTCCCTCCTCTAGAAACGATGGAAGCGACCCGGACCCTCGGGTCTCCCCATGCTCGCTTCGAGAGGCCGCCGATGCGCATCCTGACCGCCAACCGCCTGATCGACGGCCGCGTCGTCTTCCGCGACGCCGACGGCCGCTGGGTCGAGCGCTTCGCCGACGCCGCCGTGCTCGATGCCGCGGCCACCGAGACCGCCCTCGCCGCCGCGGCCGCCGACGTCGCCGCCCGCCGCATCGTCGAGCCCTACGCCGTCGAGGTGATCGAGGTCGAGGGCCGCCGCGAGCCCAAGGCGATGCGCGAGAAGATCCGCGTCTCCGGTCCGACCTCGCCGTCGCGGGCCGCCGCCGACCTCTCCCGCGCCGCCTGACGCCCCGGAGCCGCCCCATGTACGTCTACGACGACTTCGACCACGCCTTCGTCCGCGCCCGCGTCGCCCAGTTCCGCGACCAGGTCGCCCGCCGCCTCTCCGGCGAGCTCTCCGAAGAGCAGTTCCGGCCGCTCAGGCTGATGAACGGCGTCTATCTGCAGCTCCACTCCTACATGCTGCGGGTGGCGATCCCCTACGGCACGCTGTCGAGCCGGCAGCTGCGCAAGCTCGCCGAGATCGCCGGCACCTACGATCGCGGCTGGGGCCATTTCACCACCCGCCAGAACATCCAGTTCAACTGGCCGGCGCTGCAGGACGTCCCCGACATCCTGGAGGCACTCGCCTCGGTCGAGATGCACGCCATCCAGACCTCGGGCAACTGCATCCGCAACGTCACCGCCGACCACTTCGCCGGCGCCGCCCCCGACGAGATCGCCGACCCGCGCCCCTATGCCGAAATCCTCCGGCAGTGGTCGTCGCTCCACCCCGAGTTCACCTACCTGCCGCGCAAGTTCAAGATCGCGATCACCGGCGCCTCGACCGATCGCGCCGCCGTCCGTTTCCACGACGTCGGCCTGACGGTGAAGACGAACGACGCCGGCGAGCTCGGGTTCGCCGTCCACGTCGGCGGCGGTCTCGGCCGCTCGCCCTTCGTCGGCTTCGAGCTGCGCGACTTCCTGCCCGAGGCGGATCTGCTCGCCTACATGGAAGCGATCCTGCGGGTCTACAATCTCTACGGACGCCGCGACAACAAGTACAAGGCTCGCATCAAGATCCTGCTGCACGAGGCCGGCCGCGAGGCGATCCGCGATCAGGTCGAGGCCGAGTTCGTCGCGCTCGGCGAGAACGCGCTGAAGCTCGTCCCCGCCGACGTCGCCCGCATCGCCGCCCAGTTCGCCCCGCCCTCCTTCGCGGCACTGCCGGCGACGAGCGCGATCGAGGCGGCGGCCCGCGCCCGCGATCCCGCCTTCGACCGCTGGGTGGCGGCCAACGTCTCCGCCCACAAGGCGGCCGGATACACCTCCGTCACGCTGTCGCTGAAGCCGGTCGGCGGCGTCCCCGGCGACGTCACCGCCGATCAGATGGAGGCGATCGCCCACCTCGCCGACGTCTACGCCTTCGGCGAACTGCGCATCTCCCACCGCCAGAACGTGATCTTCCCCCACGTCCGCCGCGACGACCTGCCGAAGCTCCACGCCGCGCTGGCGCTGCACGGCCTCGCCACCGCCAACGCCGGCCTCGTCACCGACACCATCACCTGCCCCGGCCTCGACTTCTGCGCGCTCGCCAACGCCCGCTCGATCCCGATCGCTCAGGCGATCTCCGAGCGCTTCGCCGACCCGGCCCGTCAGGCCGAGATCGGCCCGCTCGACGTCAAGATCTCCGGCTGCATCAACGCCTGCGGCCATCACCACGTCGGGGCGATCGGCATCCTCGGCGTCGACCGCAAGGGCGAGGAGTTCTACCAGATCACCCTCGGCGGCGACGCGAGCGAGGCCGCCCGCATCGGCGACAGCGCCGGCCCCGGCTTCTGGCCGGAGGAGGTGCCGGGCGCGGTCGAGACCATCGTCGAGACCTATCTCGGCCTGCGCCGGTCGCGCGCCGAAACCTTCCTCGAGACCTACGCCCGCGTCGGTCTCGCTCCGTTCAAGGAGGCGCTCGCGTCGGCGAGCGATCGCCGATGAGCGCGGTCGAGCTCGTCGCCTTCGACCGCCGGCCGAAGACCCTCGCCGCCGAGGCGGCCGAGGCGCGGGCCTTCGCCCTCGACGCCGCCCACGCCGGCCGCGACGCCGGCGAGGTGATCGAACGGGCGATCCGCGACCTCTTCCCCGGCCGTCTCGCCGTGGTCTCCTCGTTCGGGGCGGAATCGGCGGTGCTGCTCGACCTCGTCGCCGAGGTCTCCACCGCCGTACCGATCCTCTTCGTCGACACCGGGCAACTCTTCGCCGAGACGCTCGCCCACCGCGACCGGCTGGTCGAGCGCCTCGGCTTCACCGACGTGCGCTCGCTCGGCCCCGATCCGGCGCGGCTCGCGGCCGAGGACGCCGACGGCTGGCTGTGGGACCGCGATCCCGACGCCTGCTGCGCCCTGCGCAAGGTCGCCCCGCTCGCCACCGCGATCGGCGACTTCGACGCCTGGATCTCCGGCCGCAAGCGCTTCCAGGCCGGCACCCGGGCGACGATCCCGACCTTCGAGGCCGACGGCGCCCGCATCAAGGTGAACCCGCTCGCCGCCTGGACGCCGGAGCGCCTCGCCGCGCGCGCCGTCGCCCGCGACCTGCCGGTCCATCCGCTGGTCGAGAAGGGCTTCCCCTCGATCGGCTGCCTGCCCTGCACCAGCCGCGTCGCCCCCGGCGAGGACCCGCGCGCCGGCCGCTGGCGCGGACGCTCCAAGACCGAATGCGGCATCCATCTCGGCCTCGCCGCCGGCGAGGAGAC
>JAAYVT010000253.1 GCA_012517025.1 Phyllobacteriaceae bacterium
CGGCGACCTTCGGCGGCTACGCCTACGACGCGCTGACCCTGATGGTCGACGCGATCGAGAAGGCCAAGGGCACCGACAAGGCGAAGATCCGCGACGCGCTGGAGGCCACCCACGGCAAGGTCGGCACCGCCGGCACCTTCGACATGTCGGCGACCGACCACATGGGCCTCGACCTGTCGAGCTTCCGCCTGGTGGTGATCGAGAACGGCGCGTTCCATCTGGCCAAGTGAACCCGCACGGCCGGGATCGTCGATCCCGGCCGACGTCGTGCCGCGCCTCAGCCGAGGTCGCGGGCGGCGACCGCCAACGCTTCCTCGACGGCGCGCGCATCGCCGAGGAGATCGGCGAGGACGAAGGCGAGCTTGGCGAGGAAGAGTTCGCGTTTCTCGGGCGGCACGGCGTCGATCGCCTCGGCGATCGCGTCGTAGACGGATTCGAGATCGGACTTGGTGAGACGGGCGGGAATCATCGGGCGGCCTCCGGCAAGGTGTTCGCGGTGGCGACCGAGAGCGCGGTCGCGAAGTGATCGGGAGAGACGGCGCGCCAACGCGCGGCGACGTGGAGATCGGGACGCAACAGGTAGGCCGACCCGGGGGGCGCCGCCCATTTCCGCGAGATCCGGCCGTCGGGGTCGGCGACGACCCGATCGGCGAGGGGAGTGATCCCCTCCGACGCCGGGCCGACCACCACCCGCACCACCGGCAGCGGCGAGCCCGCCGCCGCCGCGAGCGTCGCGGCGATCGTTTCCTCCGTGGCGCCGTCGGCGAAGACGACTAGATGGAAGCCGTTGCCGAAGTGGTCGAGGAGGAAGTCGTCGGGGCCGAGCCGGACGTTCGGCGCCGGCGCGCCACAAGCGGGCCCGCCGGCGAAGGCGGCGTCGTCCTCGGCGAAGGAGTTGAGCGGCGAACGGGTGTAGTCGTGCGGACGCGAGGTGCGCCAGTGCAGGAGATGCTTGCAGAAGTCTTCCGAGAGCACCAGCGACAGCACCGCGTCGCGCATCAGCCGATACCCGGCCGTCGGCGGCGTCATGAAGCGGGTCGACTTGCCGCCCTCGGCGCAGATCTCGCGGGCGGCGGCGACGCGTTCCTGCGAATAGCTGTCGAGGAGCGCCGGAGGGGCGAGCCCCTTCGCCACCAACGCCAGTTTCCAGGCGAGGTTGGGGGCGTCCTGAAGGCCGGTGTTGGCGCCGCGCACGCCGAAGATCGGCAGGAGATGGGCGGCGTCGCCAGTGAAGAGCACGCGGCCGGCGACGTAGTCGGGGAGCGTCAGGGTGTTGGCCGAATAGACCGTCGCCCAGTCGAGCGTCCACTCGACCTTTCGCCCGACCATCTCCAACACCTTCTCGATGCGCTCGGAGAGCCGGGCCGGCTCCAGCGCCTCTTCCGCCGTCTCGCCGTCGGGCAGGCGGAAGTCGATGCGCCACAGGTCCTCAGGCTGACGATGCACCAGCACGTTGTTGCCGGGGTTCCAGTCGGGGTCGAAGTAACACAAGCGCTCGGTCGGCAGATCGAGCTTCGCCCGGATGTCGGCGATGACGAAGTTGCCGGGATAGGAACGCCCCTCCATGCGCAGGCCGAGCAGGCGGCGGATCGGCGAGCGGCCACCGTCGGCGGCGACCACCCAGGGCGCGACGAGGCGGTATTCGCCTTCCGGCGTGTCGACGCTCAGCGTCACTTCGTTCTCGTCCTGGACGAGATCCGTGACCTTCGACCCCCAGCGCAGATCGATCAGTGGCGAGGCTTCGGCGGCGGCGACGAGAAATTCCTCGATGTACTGCTGTTGCAGGTTGAGGCCGGGCATGAAGCGGTCGTCGTCGTCGTGCGGCATCACCATGTCGTAGACCTTCTCGCCCCGGAAGAAGGACTTGCCGGTCGACCACGGCAGCCCCTTGGCCAGGAACGGTGCGACGACGCCGGTCTGCTGCAGGATCTCCTGCGAGCGACGGGTCAGCACGATGGCGCGGCTGCCGTGCGAGACTTGGACCTCGGCCTCGAGCAGGATCGAGGC
>JAAYVT010000026.1 GCA_012517025.1 Phyllobacteriaceae bacterium
CGCCTCGACCGGGCGGCCGAGGGCGCGACGGGTGCCACGTCCCTCGACGGCGAGGGGGGTGGCGGCGGCGCGGGCGGTCGCCACGATCTCGACGAGGTCGGTCTCGTCGCAGGGAGCGAGGACGGTCGCCATCAGAACCTCGGGATCTCGGGGAAGGGGAGGTCACCCGACCGGACGTGCATGAAGCCCATCTCGGCGCAGCGGTGCAGGGTCGGGAAGACCTTGCCGGGGTTGAGGCGGTGGTTCTCGTCGAAGGCGCATTTGACCCGCTCCTGTTGGCCGAGATCGACCGCGTCGAACATCTCACCCATCAGGTCGCGCTTCTCCACCCCGACGCCGTGCTCGCCGGTGAGCACGCCGCCGACCTCGACGCAGAGCCTGAGCACGTCGGCGCCGAAGGCCTCGGCCTTCTCGGGGTCGCCGGGGATCGCCGCATCGTAGAGGATGAGCGGGTGGAGGTTGCCGTCGCCGGCGTGGAAGACGTTGGCGACGCGCAGGCCGTGCTTCACGGCGAGCCCGTCCATCCGGTCCAGCACCTCGGCGAGGCGGCCGCGCGGGATGGTGCCGTCCATGCACAAATAGTCGGGGCCGATGGCGCCGACCGCCGGGAAGGCGTTCTTGCGGCCGAACCAGAAGCCGAGCCGTTCGGCCTCGGAGGTCGAGACCCGGCACGAGGTGGCACCGTTCGCCACCGCGATCTTTTCGACCTCCGCGACGAGGTGGTCGACTTCGGCGCTGGTGCCGTCGAGTTCGACGATGACGAGGCCCTCGGCGTCTTGCGGATAACCGCAGGGCTTGAAGGCTTCGGCGGCGGCGATCGCGGCGGCGTCCATCATCTCCATGCCGCCGGGGATGATGCCGGCGGCGATGATCGCGGCGACGCAGTCGGCGCCGGCCTTCACGCTCGGAAAGCCGAGGAGGACGCCGCGCGCCGTCTCGGGCTTCTGCAGGATGCGCACGGTGACCTCGGTGACGACGCCGAGCAGCCCCTCCGAACCGGTGACGAGGCCGAGGAGATCGTAGCCCTCCGAATCGAGATGCTTGCCGCCGAGGCGGACGACCTCGCCGCCGATCAGCACCATCTCGACGCCGAGGACGTTGTTGGTGGTGAGCCCGTATTTCAGGCAATGCACGCCGCCGGCGTTCTCGGCGACGTTGCCGCCGATCGAACAGGCGATCTGCGAGGACGGGTCGGGGGCGTAGTAGAAGCCGCGATGCTCGACGGCGCGGGTGATGGCGAGATTGGTGACGCCGGGCTGGACCCGGGCGACCCGGTTTTCGAAATCGACCTCGAGGATCCGATTGAATTTGCCCATCGCGAGCAGGATGCCGTCGGCCAGCGGCAGCGAGCCGCCGGAGAGCGAGGTGCCGCCGCCGCGCGGGACGACCTTGACGTTCATCTCGGCGGCGAGCCGCATCACCGCGACGACTTCCGCCACGGTCTCGGGGAGGACGACCACCAGCGGCTTCTGCCGATACATGGTGAGAGCGTCGCATTCCCAGGGAGCGAGTTCGCGATCGAGGTGGACGACGTTCTCAGGCTTCACGATCCGTTTCAGCCGGGCGACGAGATCGTCGCGCGCGGCGAGGATCTCCGGCTCGGGCAGCGGCATCAGCAGCGACATCGGTCTCCTCCCCGGGGTCTTGCGTGTTTTCCCGATTGTTGGCTCGAGACGCCGCCGGCGTCGAGAGGGCGTCGGGGCCCCCCTTCCTTCTCCCCTCGCGGGACCTTCGCAGTATTCGAACGGAGCTCGGGCGCCGGCACTCCGACGATACCTCTTCCGCCGTCATCCCCGGCGAGCGGAGCGAGGGAAGGGGATCCATCGGCGTCGCCTCTTGTCGATACGCCGGTGGGTTCCCTTCCCCTGCGCGCACCTTTCGGTGCGCTTCGGCCGGGAACGACGGGGGGTGGGAGGTCCGTCCTCAGCCCCGCGCCTTGGCCTCGCGGCGATAGGCGGTCAGGACGAACTCGGTGTAGCCGTTCGGCTGGGCGCGACCCTCGAAGACGAGCGCGCGGGCGGCGCGGAAGGCGGGGCCGTCGAAGCCCGGCGCCATCGGCCGATAGGCCGGATCGCCGGCGTTCTGACGGTCGACGACTTCCGCCATGCGGCGCAGCGCCGCCTCGACTTCGGCCTCGGTCACGACACCATGGGCGAGCCAGTTGGCGACGTGCTGCGAGGAGATCCGCAGCGTCGCGCGGTCCTCCATCAGGCCGACGTCGTGGATGTCCGGCACCTTGGAGCAGCCGACCCCGAGGTCGACCCAGCGCACGACGTAGCCGAGGATGCCCTGGGCGTTGTTGTCGAGTTCCTCGCGGACTTCCTCCGGCGAGAAGTTCGACTTCGCCAACGGGATGGTCAGCAGCGTGTCGAGCGAGGCGGGGGCGCGACGGGCGATCTCGGCGCGGCGGGCGGCGACGTCGACCTCGTGATAGTGCAAGGCGTGCAGGGTCGCCGCGGTCGGCGAGGGCACCCAGGCGGTGGAAGCGCCGGACTTCGGGTGGCCGACCTTCTGGGTCAGCATGTCGGCCATCCGGTCGGGCGCCGCCCACATGCCCTTGCCGATCTGGGCTCGGCCGGGAAGCCCCATCGCCAGACCGGTGTCGACGTTGAGGTTTTCGTAAGCCCCGATCCAAGCCTCGTTCTTCATCAGCGTCTTGCGGACCATGGCGCCGGCTTCCATCGAGGTGTGGATCTCGTCGCCGGTGCGGTCGAGGAAACCGGTGTTGATGAAGAAGACGCGGTGACGCGCCGCGTCGATGCAGGCGGCGAGGTTGGCCGAGGTGCGGCGCTCCTCGTCCATGATGCCCATCTTCAGGGTGTTGCGCGGCAGCCGGACGAGATCCTCGACGCGGGCGAAGAGTTCGTCGGCGAAGGCGACCTCGGCGGGCCCGTGCAGCTTCGGCTTGACCACGTAGACCGAGCCGGCGCGCGAGTTCCTGGTCTCGTGCGTGCCGAAGAGGTCGTGGCGGGCGATGGCGGCGGAGATCGCCAGATCGATCATCGTCTCGGGCATCTCGGTGCCGTCGGCGGCGCGGACCATGTCGGTCGTCATGTGATGGCCGACGTTGCGGACCAGCATCAGCGAGCGACCGGGAAGCGTCAGCGTGCCGCCGTCGGGACGGCCCCAGACGCGATCGGGATGGAGACGGCGGACGACCTCGCGACCGCCTTTGACGAAGGTGTCCTCGAGCGTGCCCTTCATCAGGCCGAGCCAGTCGCGATAGACGCGGACCTTGTCCTCGGCGTCGACGGCGGCGACCGAATCCTCCATGTCCATGATGGTGGAGAGCGCCGCCTCGAGCACGACGTCGGCGATGCCGGCGGGATCGGTCGCCCCCACCGAGGTCGAGCGATCGACGATCACCTCGGCGTGCAGGCCGTGATGGCGGAAGAGCAGAGCGGTCGGGCGCTCGTGCTCGCCGCGGAAACCGGCGAAGCCGGTCGGATCGGCGAGATCGGTCTCGCGATCGTCGGAGAGCGACAGGCGCAGATCGCCGTTCTCGACCGAGAAGCCGACGACGTCGGACCAACCGCCGCTCGCCAGCGGCGCGATGCCGTCGAGATGGGCCTTGGCGGCGGCGACGACGCGGGCGCCGCGCGCCGGATCGAAACCGCCCGCCGCCGGCAGATCGCCGAGCGCGTCGGTGCCGTAGAGCGCATCGTAGAGGCTGCCCCAACGGGCGTTGGCGGCGTTGAGCGCATAGCGCGGATTGTCGATCGGCACGACCAGCTGCGGGCCGGACATGAGCGCGATCTCGGGATCGACGTTTTCGGTCGCGACCGGGCGGGCGGCGGGGGCGGGGACGAGCCAGCCGATCTCCTCCAGGAAGGCGCGGTAGGCGGCGGCGTCGTGCGGGCGGCCATGGCGCTCGCGGTGCCAGGCGTCGATCTTCGCCTGCAGGGCGTCGCGGGTGGCGAGGAGGGCGGCGTTCTTCGGCGCGAGGTCGCGCAGCAGGGCGGCGAGGCCGGACCAGAAGGCCGCCGGCTCGAGCCCGGTCTCCGGCAGCGCCTCGCGCTCCACGAAGGCGACGAGACGCTCGTCGATCGACAGATCCTCGATGCGGACATGGGCCATGGTCGTCTCCTTCGGACAAGTGGGGCGGACAGGTGGGTGCGCGCGATCGTCGCGGGCTTTCGAGTGCGGCGAGAATGACCGAGGCGAGGGGCGGGGTCAATTTTTCTGGAAATGTTTTTCATTTTTCCGTCGACAGCAACCAACCGGCTGATCGAGAATGAAAAAGGCGATTTCCGCAGGGTTCGGACGGGACCGTGCGAACCGATTTTTCGGTCGGCTGTTCGAAGGGGAGCGAGGACGGATGGCGTTGCGCGGCAGGCCGAAGGGGAGCGGGCGAGGGGCGAGCGAGGAGGCCGGCGCGGTCAAGGCGCTCGATCGGGCGCTGAGATTGTGCGGGGTCGTCGCCGAGGCCGACGGGCTGACGCTGACGGCGATCGCCGAACGGCTCGATCTGCCGGTCTCCACCGTGCATCGACTGCTGTCGACGCTGTCGTCGCACGGTTGGGTCGAGGCGCAGGCGAGCGATCAGACCTGGGCGATCGGGGTCGAGGCGTTCCGGGTCGGGCAGGCGTTCTCGCGGCGGATGACGCCGATCGCGGCGGCGCGGCCGGTGATGCGCGAGCTGATGGAGGCGACCGGCGAGACCGCCAATCTCGGCATCTTCGAGGGTGGCGACGCGGTGTTCGTGGCGCAGGTGGAGAGCCGCGAGCCGATCCGCGCCTTCTTCCGCGCCGGCGAGCGGCGGGCGGCGCACGCCTCCGGCATCGGCAAGGCGCTGCTCGCGGCGCGTCCGGTCGCGGAGGTGACGCGGTGGCTGCGCGGGCGCTCGCTCGACGAGTTCACGGTGGGCACGATCACCACGGCGGAGGCGCTGCTCGCCGATCTTTCGGCGACGCGGGCGCGCGGCTTTTCGATCGACGACGAGGAACGCAGCCCCGGCATGCGCTGCATCGCGGCGGCGATCTTCGACGAGAACGGCGAGGCGGTCGCCGGGCTGTCGATCTCCGGCCAGTCGCAACGGCTCGACCGGGCGAGCCTGGAGCGGCTCGGCCCGGTGGTGCGGGAGGCCGCCGATCGGGTGACGGCGGCGATCGGCGGGCGGCGGCCGTGAGGGCGCGGTCGCTCTGTGGTGGTCAGCCGCCGGAGGGCAGGGGAATCGGCGCGGCGACGGTGGCCGGCGCCGCCGGCTCGCGGGGCCGGTC
>JAAYVT010000254.1 GCA_012517025.1 Phyllobacteriaceae bacterium
CCTCGCCCCGAGCTTCCGCCTGCTGTCGAAGCGCTCCTTCGGCGCCGCCTCGCCGCTCGCCGGCCTTCCCGACGTCGCCACCGCCTTCGAGGCGGGTTTGACGATCGACTACACCGACACCAACTTCCGCGCCTTCGTGACCGCCCGCCAGGGCATGGGCGGCCATCACGGTCAGATCGCCGAACTCGGCGTCGACGCCATCCTCCATCCGCTCGACAAGCTGACGCTCTCCGCCGGCCCGCGCGTCTCCTTCGCCTCGGCCGACTACATGCGCACCTATTGGTGCGTCTCCGCCGCCACCTCCGCCGCGACCGGCGCCGCCGCCTACGATCCCGGCGCCGGCTATCGCGGCGCCGGCCTCGGCGCCACCGCCACGTACGACATCGACCCGCGTTGGTTCGTCAAGGCCGAGGCGGAGTGGACCCATCTCTCCGACGCCGCCGCCCGCTCGCCGGTGGTCAAGGCGGAAGGCGCGCGCGATCAGTTCTCCATCGGCCTCGGCGTCGCCTGGCGCTTCGGGGTGAACGCGTGGTGAGCGATCCGACGCCCACCACCCTGACCTTTCCGGCGGAAGGCTACGGCGATCTGCCGCCCGGACTGCTCGCCGCCGCCGTCACCTACCTCGAGATGCGCGCCGCCCCACCGGCGCGCGCGAGCGATCTGCCCGCCGGCGTGCGGCTCGAACCGCTGACCGGCGCCGATGTTCCCCGCTACCGCCGCCTCTTCGCCGCCGTCGGCGAGGACTGGCTGTGGTTCGGCCGGCGGATGCTCGACGACGCGGCCCTCGCCGCCATCCTCGGCGATCCCGCCGTCTCCACCCACGCCGTCGTCCGCGACGGCGCCGACGTCGGTCTCGTCGAACTCGACGGTCGGGTCGCGGGCGAGGTCGAACTCGCCTATTTCGGCCTCGTCGCCGCCGCCGTCGGCTCGGGCCTCGGCCGCGCTCTGATGACGCGGACCCTCGCCGAAGCGTGGTCGTGCGCGCCGAAGCGGGTGTGGGTCCACACCTGTCACTTCGATCATCCCGGCGCGCTCGACTTCTACCGCCGCTCCGGCTTCGTGCCCTATGCCCGCGCCCTGGAGTTCGGTCCCGACCCGCGCCTGACCGGCCTGCTGCCCCGCGACGCCGCGCCGCACGTGCCGTTGATCGACCCCGATCGCGGCTGACCAAAAGAAAGGCCGCCCGAAGGCGGCCAGTCGTTCGTCCACACGTCCCCTCACGGAGCGATTGCGGCGGCCCTCGCCGCCGATCCGGTCAGCGACCGAAGGCGTGACGGCGCGAGGCCATCTCGTCGAGCGTCTCCTGCTCGATCGCGTCCTTCTCGGCGCGCTCGCGGGCCTGATCGCGTTCCTCGATGAGCTCGATCTTCTTCAGATCCTCGACCGCCGCCGAAAGTTCGTCGCGCGCCTGCTCGAGCTTGTCCTCCAGGTCCTTGATCGAAACGCGGAGGTTCTCGCGCCGGCCGATCGCCGCCTTGGCGAAGGTCGGATAAGCGAAATGGGTGATGTCGTGGATGCCGACCCGATTCTGCTCGGCGACGATCTGATCTTCGAGGTCGGAGATCATCCGTTCGAATTCGGCGATCATCGTCTCGATCTGCGACAACTGCCGCCGCTTCTCGTCGACCTGAAACCGCTTCAGACGAATGAGACTGTCTCGGGACTTCATACTCGGCACTCCCCCGTATCGAAGTCCATCCTAGCCTCGGACGGTTGCCAAAAGATGAGTCGAATCCCTCAGGTCGACAGAATCGCCGCCAGTCGATCGTAGCCGACCGGGAGCGACGTCGACTCGTCCTTGCCCTGTTGCAGAAAAGCCTCGAAGGCCGGCTCCAGCGCGATCGCCCGATCGACCTCCGGGCTCGATCCCTTGCGATAGGCGCCGAGCCGGATCAGCTCCTCCATGTCGGCGAAGGTCGCCATCAGCCGCTTCGCCTCGGTGATCAACGGCCGCCGCGCCTCCGGGATCGCCCGCGGCATGGTGCGCGACACGCTCTTCAACACGTTGATCGCCGGATAGCGGCCGCGCTCGGCGATCTGCCGCTCCATCACGATGTGACCGTCGAGGATGCCGCGCACCGCGTCGGCGACCGGTTCGTTGTGATTGTCGCCCTCCACCAGCACGGTGAAGAGGCCGGTGATCGACCCCTCCCCGACTCGCCCCGGTCCGGCCCGCTCGAGCAGGCGCGGCAGCTCGGTGAACACCGTCGGCGTGTAGCCCTTGGAGGCCGGCGGCTCGCCGGCGGCCAGCCCGATCTCGCGTTGCGCCATGGCGAACCGGGTCACCGAGTCCATCATGCACAAGACGTCGCGGCCCTCGTCGCGGAAGTGCTCGGCGATCGCGAAGGTGACGTAGGCCGCCTGCCGTCGCATCAGCGCCGGCTCGTCGGAGGTCGCCACCACCACCACCGAGCGGGCGAGACCGTCGGCACCGAGATCGTCCTCGATGAACTCCTGCACCTCGCGGCCGCG
>JAAYVT010000255.1 GCA_012517025.1 Phyllobacteriaceae bacterium
AGGTGCCACCGAAGAGGGTCGGCTGCACGGAGAGCTCATAGAAGCGCCGCATGTTCCGTTCGAGGTCGATGCGGTGCAGGTGGATCGGGTCAGGCACGAGCGTCGTCATGAAGAGAGTCTCGCGCGGCAGCGACTACGCGTCCAACGACTTTGGTGAATCGGTGTGGGCTCATTGATTCACGCCGTCGATGAATCTGGCCCACTGGGTCTGCCGAATACGGCTGATTTCCGCGTTTTCATCGGTACTGACTGGGGGCATCCTCAGGCAATCGGGGAGAGAGAGGCTTGACCGAAGATCTCGCGCCATCTGAGGGGGGGGCGAGGCGGACAACGTCGTCGCTCATCGTACCGTCGTCGGCACTGTGCGGTATTGAACGGCGCGGATCTGTTGAAGCTGCGCGGATAAATACTCGGGAGCGGCGTTTCGCAGTCAGCATCCTCCTCACGGGAAGCGCCCCGGGAGCCTTGACGGCGAATTCAATTATAGCGCGACCGCCAATTTCCGTGAAAGGAGAGCACTTCGTCGGACGCACGACCGGGCCTGTTGACCACAACGGTAAAGCCTCCTCTTGACACCCTTGCCGTGTACGTTGATTACTATCAGAATATAGGTTCGGGCAAAGAGGTAGTTTCCATGCCCACCAATAGATCACCTCAGTTGTCGTGGATGAAGGATCGACGATATCCGATTTTTATCTATGAATTTGAACCAGCGGGAAAACTCAGCGTTTATCTTCGAAAAGAACCCGGTAGCGCCACGCGCTGGGAGTGGTCGGCGTCGATACGCGGCGAGACCTTCGCGTCAGGCGCTGAATGGTCGTCTCGTCGGGCAGCGTGTGCGGCAGAAGATGCCGTGCGAGACTTGTGGGGCCGGCTGGTTCTCGAACGCTTCGGCGCGGTAACCCCTCCGGTGATCGCTTGGTCCGACTGACGCGACTCCGGGGGGATGGTCAGATTTCCTCCGACGTTCCGAGCGCGCGCCGAAGCGCGATCCGCGCTGCCTTGGCGCACGCCATCGCCTGATCGAGGTCTTCGCTCCTTTCGATCTCCGCGAATGCGATGAGTGCCGTGGACGTCGCGGCGCGCAGGCGGAGCACACTGCTCGCCAGTTTCCCCAACTTCGCTTGGTCGTCGGGATCGGTCATCGGATGAGCCCCTGTACTCTTTGCCCAGCCTGCGAATGTGAGGTACGTCGGACGGCGTCGTGATATGGAGGCGGCTGCTTTCAGGCTGCCGCCACTTTTTTCAGGAACACATCGACCTCGACCGAAAGCGATCTGGCCTGCTCGTTCAGCTTCGATGCGGCCCCGAGGACTTCGACGGCCGAAGCTCCCGTCATTCCCGCCGCTTGATTGACACCCGTGATGTTGGCCGAAACCTCCCCGGTTCCCTGGGAGGCCTGCTGCACGTTGCGGGCGATCTCGTTTGTTGCGGCACCCTGTTCTTCGACCGCACTGGCGATGGTGGTCGCCACGACATCGATCTGATGAATGATGCCGGCAATGTCGCGGATTGCGGTTGCCGACGCTGTCGTTGCCGACTGCATGTCGGAAATCTGCGTGGCGATTTCGGCCGTCGCCCGCGACGTCTGATCCGCCAGCTGCTTCACTTCGGCCGCCACGACGGCAAAGCCCTTGCCTGAACTCCCGGCCCTCGCTGCCTCGATCGTCGCATTCAATGCCAGAAGGTTCGTCTGCTCGGCGATGGCGCGAATGAGGGCAATCACGTCGCCGATCTTGGCCGCCGAAGAGGACAGGTGATCCATCTTCGACACGGTTTCCTCGGCCACGGTCACCGCGTTCGCCGCAATTCTCGCCGACTCGTCGACCTGGCGAGCGATCTCCTGTGATGACGCTGCCATCTCCTCGGTTGCAGCCGCGACGGCATGGACGTTCGTCGACGCTTCCTCCGAGGCCGCGGCAACGACGTGGGATTGCGTCGCCGTCTCCTCCGCTGCAACCTGCATCGCTTGAGCGGATGCCTGGAGTTGCTCGGCAGATCCCGAGAGGGTGGACACGATCGCGGCGACCGAACTCTCGAAAGTGCCGGCGATGTTGTCGAGCATCGCCCGGCGTTCGCGGCGACCCGCGTCGATATAGACCGAGATCGCCAAGTCCATGTCGATC
>JAAYVT010000027.1 GCA_012517025.1 Phyllobacteriaceae bacterium
AGGTGGTGTTCCATTCGCTCCGTCACAATTTCCGCGACGCCGCCCGCGAAGCCAATTTGCCTCAGGAAGTCGTCGGAGCGATCGGTGGTTGGAAGGAGGGATCGCACTCGGCCATGGCCGGCTACGGCGCGGGGCCGAGCTACAAGAACCTCTCCGAGTGGATGGCGAAGATCGAATACCCCGGCCTGAAACTGGAACACTTGGTCCCGACGAAGCCGACTGTCCCGCCGGTGCGATACCGGCAGCGGCCTCGTCGAGTGTGAGCAGATGGGGGCGTCGCCCGTCGTCTGATCGACAGGTCGCCGTACGACAGGACCTTTCAGCGTGCCGATCGCTCGCCGTCGAAGAGACAGATGTACCGCGCAGATGAGCCAGCAGAATGCGCGGCCCACACGTGTCGACATCATTAAGCTATTGTTTTAAATGAAATTTTCTTGTTGCGCGTTATGGTCGCCGATGGCACACTCGACCAATCGATAGCGCAAATGCGCTTCCCCGCGCGGGAGCGAGGCCTTCAACCATGCCTGTTCCGATGTCGGACCTGATCCTCGCGATGGTCGTATCGGCGCTTCATGTCGCCGCCGGCCATTACTCCTTCGAGCGCATGGCGCTCCTTTCCCTCATCGATGAGGACGCAGAGGACGAACACGAGTTCATCCGTGCTCTTCGCGCGGGCAATCCGGCGGCACTCTTCGTATGGGCGGCCTACGTCGTCGGATGGCCGATCCTCTGCATCGCCGGGTGGGCAAACTGCTGGCGCGAACGCTCCCGGCACAAATGATCTCAGCTCGGTCGCCGCAACTAGCTCATAAGATCAGCGCGTCGCTGAGATGCCTACTTATTTACATATAGTCGACGTCCGCTGCGGAATTGTAGGTCAATCTGTGGTTCATGATAGCGCGAGCAATGCCGTGGCCTCTCTGGCCAAGATGCCATTCGGCCCAAATACTGCACCACATGTGCGGCATGAAGCCGGAGGTTCCGCCTTCCCACTCCGTAAATGCACCCGACCATTGACGTATCATCTTTATGATCGGGGCTACCGAGACCACCCCCGGTCTTCCGGGTGCCCCTAACGCCCGTAGAAGCTTTCCTCGCAGCTTCGCAACGTTCTCGCGACTGGGGCCGATTAGTGTTTCAGACATTCTACGCACGATCCGATACCCGAGGACATTCAAACCGTCAGACACTTTCCGAGGACGCTGACGTTCTCTTAGGATAATTCGCCCGGCAGAAAGCGCGTCAAAGACGCGGATCAGGGCCGTTGATATCGCGCATGCCATCTTCTTCTTCTCGTGAGAGACGAAGACGTTGTCTGCGAACGTCCGAATGACGCCAGCATCGGGGAACACCCGAAGCATATCGCCAATGACGAACTCGGCAACGATGGATGAGCAGTGCGATCCCTGAGCAACTCCCTCCCGGGCGGCGATCATCACCCCCAGCGGTCCGATGTGTGTTCCATAGGGTCTACTGGTATTGCGCGTAGGTATGGGTGTCAGGTTGGGCTGGTCGGCGAGGACGACGTTTTCTATGACGCGCCTCGGCAACGGCAACCGC
>JAAYVT010000256.1 GCA_012517025.1 Phyllobacteriaceae bacterium
TCGCGGCGCGCAGGGCGACGAATTCGGCGCCGGTCGCCGCCGCCGCGTCCACCGAGACGAGCGTCGCGCCGGCCAGCAGCACCACCGGCGGCTCGAACAGCGGCACCCACCATTCGGCGAGCTCGAGCGCGCGGGGGGCGGCCTCGTCGGCTTCGGGCCGGTCGAGATCGCCGAAGAAGACGTAGTCGACTTGCGTTTCGCCCGCCTCCATCGCCTCGTGGCGGGTGGCGAGGCCGCCGCAGCCGACGATGCCGTTCGGGTGGAAGCGTTCGAGCGCGTCGCGCAGATCGGCGAGGCCGGTGTCGACGTGGACGCCGTCGGCCTTGGCGCGGCCGGCGGCGCGGGTGTCGTCGCGGATCAGCACGGCGACGTCCCGGGCTTGCGCGATCGGGGTCAGGATCTCCGCGATGCGCTGGCGCGTCATGTCGGAGCCGCCTTCGATCGCGACGATCAGCGAAGCGACGTCGCCACCGGCGAGCGCCTGCTCGAGCGAAGCGGGGAAGGTCGTGAGGTCGACCTCGCGCGGAGTGACGAGACAGAGACGGGCCACGGCGGTTCCTCGGGCGGCGGGACGGCGCGGGATGCGCGAACCGCTCTTCCTATGGGATTTCGGCGGGAGAGAGGCAAGGGCGGATCGGCGCGCCGACGCCGAAACGCGATCGGCCCGGAGATCGCTCTCCGGGCCGAGGCGGGAACGCGGGGTACGCGATCAGGCCTTGCGCAGGCACTCGACGCCCGGAAGGGCCTTGCCCTCGAGCCACTCGAGGAAGGCGCCGCCGGCGGTCGAGATGTAGGTGAACTTCTCGGCCGCGCCGGCATGGTTGAGCGCCGAGACGGTGTCGCCGCCACCGGCGACCGCGACGATCTTGCCGGCTTCGGCGAGTTCGCCCGCCTTCACCGCCACCGCGTTGGTGGCGGCGTCGAAGGGCTCGATCTCGAAGGCGCCGAACGGGCCGTTCCACACCAGCGTCTTGAGGCTGCCGAGCAGGTCGATCACCGCGGCGACCGAGGCGGGACCGGCGTCGAGCACCATCTCGTCGGCGGCGATCTCGCCGTTCTTGACCACGCGGTTGGCCGCGCCGGCCTTGAACTCCTTCGCGGCGACGCCGTCGATCGGCAGAACCACCGTGCAACCGGCGGCCTTGGCCTTCTCGACGATCTCGCGGGCGGTCGGGGCGAGGTCGTGCTCGCACAGCGACTTGCCGACTTCGACGCCCTGAGCGGCGAGGAAGGTGTTGGCCATGCCGCCGCCGATGATCAGGTAGTCGACCTTCTTGACGAGGTTGCCGAGGAGCTCGAGCTTCGAGGACACCTTGGCGCCGCCGACGATCGCGGCGACCGGACGCTCGGGAGCCTCCAGCGCCTTGGTCAGCGCGTCGAGTTCCTGCTGCATGCAGCGACCGGCGTAGGCCGGCAGCAGATGGGCGAGGCCCTCGGTGGTGGCGTGGGCGCGGTGGGCGGTGGCGAAGGCGTCGTTGACGTAGAGATCGCCGAGGGCGGCGAGCTTCTTGACGTGCTCCGGATCGTTCTTCTCCTCGCCCTTGTAGAAGCGAGTGTTCTCGAGCAGGAGGACGTCGCCGTCGGCCAGCTTCGCAATCGCCTCCTCGGCGATCGGGCCGATCGAGTCGCTGGCGAAGGCGACCGGCATGCCGAGCCGCGAGGCCAGCGCCGGGACCACCTGTTCGAGCGAATACTTCTTCTCCGGCCCGTCCTTGGGGCGGCCGAAATGGGCGAGCAGGATCACCTTGCCGCCCTTGTCGGCGATCTCGGTGATGGTCGGCAGCACCGCGCGGATGCGGGTGTCGTCGGTGACCTCACCGGCTTCCATCGGAACGTTGAGATCGACGCGGACGAGGCAGCGCTTGCCCTTCGGGTCGGCGTCGTCGAGGGTCTTGAAGGCACTCATGAGGATGTCTCCGGTCGGAGGTGGAGGAACGGGCCGGCCGAGATCGGCCGACCCTTCTTTTCGCCCCAAGCTCGGAATGCGTCAGATGAGCTTGCCCATCGCGACGGCGGTGTCGCCCATGCGGTTGGAGAAGCCCCACTCGTTGTCGTACCAGGAGAGGACCGAGCACAGCGTGCCGTCCATGACCTTGGTCTGATCCATGTGGAAGATCGAGGAGTGCGGGTCGTGGTTGAAGTCCGACGACACGTTCTTGTCCTCGGTGTAGCCGAGAATGCCGGCGAGCGGGCCGTCGGCGGCCGCCTTGATCGCGGCATTGATCTCGTCCTTCGAGGTGGCGCGCTTGGCGATGAACTTCAGATCCA
>JAAYVT010000257.1 GCA_012517025.1 Phyllobacteriaceae bacterium
CATGGACGACGTCTATTTCGCGCTCGTCACCTTCGACTATCCGGACGCCATCACTAACGGCCTGCGGCGCACCACCGACATGGTGCGCGGCGTGCTCGAGCGCACCCGCAGCGACCTCACCATCACCATGCGCCAGGCCGATCTCGAGAAGTCCATCGCCAGCGCCGTCGAGCGCATCCGGACTTAGCGCGCCGCAGGCCGGCCAATGCTCGATTCCGTCATCCAGACCATCCGCGCCGCCACCCGCGACCGCAAGCACCTCGCCACCTCGGTCCGGCCGCATCAGTTCGAGGGCGTGACCGAGATCACCGTGCTCGCCGACGACCACCCGCGTCTCTTGTCGGCGATCGCCGGGGCCTGCGCGGTGGCCGGCGCCAACATCGTCGACGCCCAGATCTACACCACCACCGACGGCCTCGCCCTCGACACCATCTTCGTCGGCCGCGAGTTCCCCGACGACGCCGACGAGCGCCGCCGCGGCCAGCGCATCACCGCCCTGATCGAGAAGACGCTGACCGGCGCCGAACGGTTGCCCGAGCAGGTCGAGCAGAAGAAGGGCGCCGCCAAGGGGCGTCTCAAGGCCTTCCAGATCCCGACCGACGTCATCGTCAACAACGCCTGGTCGGATCGCTTCACCGTCGTCGAGGTCTCCGGCCTCGATCGGCCGGCGTTGCTCTACGACCTCACCCGAGCGCTCTCCGATCTCAATCTCAACATCGCCTCGGCGCACGTGGCGACCTTCGGCGAGCGCGCCGTCGACGTCTTCTACGTCACCGATCTCTTCGGCCACAAGGTCGAGAACCGGTCGCGCGAGAAGACCATCCGCGAGCATCTGATCCGCGCCTTCGACGGTCCGCCGCGCGACACCGCGCGCAAGCCGGCGGCCTGAGACGGCGACGAGCGGGGAGGGGGCATGACGATCCTGAGGAACGTCCTCGGCGTCGGCTTCGCCACGCTCGCCAGTCGCCTGCTCGGCTTCCTACGCGACACCCTGATCGCCTCGGTGCTCGGCGCCGGGCCGGTCGCCGACGCCTTCGTGATGGCGCTGCGGCTGCCCAATCTGTTCCGCCGCCTGTTCGCGGAAGGCGCCTTCGCGGCCGCCTTCGTGCCGAGTTTCGTCGCCCTGCGCGCCGAGGAGGGCGGAGACGCGGCGCGGCGCTTCGCCGGTGCGGCGGCGGTGGTGCTGGTCGCCGCGGTGCTCGCGCTGACCGTCGCGGTGTGGATCTGGGCCGAGCCGATCGTCGCCCTGCTCGCGCCGGGATGGGCCGACGACCCGGAAAAGATCGGGCTCGCCGCCCGCTTCACCCGCCTGACCTTCCCCTATCTCGCCGGCGTCACCGTGGTCGCCCTGCTCGGCGGTCTGCTCGCCGCCGATCGGCGCTTCCTCGCCGCCGCCTTCGCGCCGGTGCTGTTCAATCTGGCGCTGATCGCGGTGCTGCTCGGTGCCCGCCTCGCCGGCGAACCGCCCGGATCGCGGATCGGCACCGCCCTGGCGGCGACGGTCGCGGCCGCCGGCGTGGCGCAGATGCTGCTCCTCGTCGTCGTCGCCCACCGCGCCGGCGCCCTGCCTCGCTTCGCCGCACCGATCCCGGTCGCCGCGCTGCGCCGCTTCGGCCGCGCCCTCGGCCCGGGTCTCGTCGCCGGTGGGTTCGTCGAGATCAACATCGTCGTCGCCACCGCGATCGCCTCGATCGAACCGGGCGCGGTGTCCTGGCTCTACTACGCCGATCGGCTGTACCAGCTGCCGCTCGGGCTGGTCGGCATCGCCGTCGGTCAGGTGCTGCTGCCGGAGATCGCCGATGCGGCGGTCCGGCGCGATCCCGCCGTCCACGACGTCCAGAACCGCGCCCTCGAGTTCGCCTCCGCGCTGGTCCTGCCGGCCGCCGTCGGCCTCGTCCTGCTCGCCGATCCGATCGTCGACGTGCTGTTCCGCCGCGGTGCCTTTTCCGCCGCCGATGTCGATGCCGCCGCCCGCGCCCTGGCGATCCTGGCGATCGGCCTGCCGGCCGCCGTCGCCGTCCGGCTGTTCTCCGCCGCCCATTGGGGGCGCGGCGACACCCGCACGCCGATGCTCTGCGGCGTCGCCGCCGTCGTCCTCAACGTCGCCCTCGCCCTCGCCCTGCGTCCGCTTTTCGGCTGGATCGCCGTCGCCTGGGCCGGCAGCGCGGCGGTGTCGGCGAACGCGCTGCTGCTGCTCGCGACGCTGCGCCGTGGCGGCGGCTGGCGCTTCGACGCCGTGGCGCGCCGCCGCCTGCCGCGCATCGGCCTCGCCGCCCTCGGCATGGGCGCGGTGGTGATCGGCCTCGATCGGGCCGGCCTCGACGCCTTCGTCGCCGCGCCGGAGCTCGCGCCCCGTCTCCTCGGTCTCGCCGCTCTGATCCTCGCCGGGATGGCGGCGCACGCCGG